>NZ_JAWSUJ010000051.1:0-29814 GCF_033549285.1 Halomonas sp. | reverse complement strand
CCTCCCCCTGTCGCCGTGAATCAGAGGCGCAGGCCACCGTCACACTCGACCACCCGCCCGGTGAAGTAGTCGTTGGTCATGATGAAGGCCACGCTCTCGGCGATGTCCTCGGGCTGGCCGAGCCGTCCGAGGGGCACCCCCGCCGTCAGCTTCTCGAGCATGTCCTCGCGCATCGCCGCCGTCATGTCCGTCTCGATGAAGCCCGGCGCCACCGCCCCGACGCGAATGCCGTAGCGTGCCAGTTCCGATGCCCAGGTCGTGGTCAGCGCCACCACCCCGGCCTTGGCCGCGGCATAGTTGCTCTGGCCCATGTTGCCGGCCCGCGAGATGCTCGAGATATTGACGATGACGCCCTGGTGGCCGGCCTCGATCATCTGGACCGACGCCTCGCGCCCGCACAGGAAGACCCCGGTCAGGTTGACGTCGATCACCTGCTGCCACTGCTCCAGCGGCAGGGTCTTCTCCACCTTGCCATCCCTGGCCTTGACGAGCAGGCCGTCGCGCACGATGCCCGCATTGTTGACCAGGCCGTGGATCGGCCCCAGCGAGGCGGCGATGTCCTGGAACGCCTGGGTCACCGACGCCTCGTCGGCCACGTCGACCACGAAGCCGCGAGCCTCGATCCCCTCGGCGTGCAGGGCGGAGACGGCACTGTCCAGGGTATCGCCATCCATGTCCATCAGGGCGAGCCTCGCCCCCTGACCACCGAGCCGGCGTGCCATGGCCAGGCCGAGGCCGCGGGCGCCGCCGGTGATGGCGATAACGGTATTGTCGAGTTTCATGGGCGCTTCTCCTGGGGATGGGAAATCGCGCTCTCAGCGCGCTAGCCGGGCAACCGCCGGCTCGGGAGCCGGCTCAAGGTATAACCTTGTTATGGTGCACCGCACCATCACCATAGCGAAACATGGAAGGAGATTCCATCATGCCCGCACGGCGAGGTGACGGCTTGAATTCCCCTGCCCTGCCCCCATCACCTGCGCAACGGTCACACGTGGAGTCATCATGCCCCTTCTCGTCCTCTTCACCCTCTTCGCCCTGCTCGACTTCGTCATCCTCTTCTCGGTCGGCAGCCAGATCGGCCTGCTGAGCACCCTGCTGCTGGTCCTCGCCACCGGCTTCATCGGCCTGCACCTCATCCGCCGGGAAGGCGTGGCCACCTTCGCCCGCGCCCAGGAGCGCATGGCCCAGGGAGAGATTCCCTCGGGCGAACTGCTGACCGGGGCGGCCCTGATCTTCGGCGGTGCCCTGCTGATGGCCCCCGGCTTCCTCTCCGACGCCCTGGGCTTCATGTGCCTGATCCCCAACGCGCGGCGCCTGCTGGCCAGGCTGCTGGGCTGGGTGGGCGTGCGCATGAAGGGCCTGCACCTGCATGCCGAGACCTATCGCCCGCGCCAGGGGACCGATGCCGACTGGCAGCAGGCCGGTCCGCGGCGGGAGACCCGCGACGGGCGGGACACCGACGAGCAGGACAAGGACCCGCACGGCGGCCGTCAGGACGAGCCCCTGGAAGGCGAGTTCATCTCCCGTGACGACTCGCGCTGAGCGGGGTGCAAAAAATTTTCAGGTGGGGCCTTGAAAGCCCAATGCCGAGCCCCACTTATCCGACAGCATCAGGATTCGGCACGGGTTACTCCCGGGCCATCGACAAGGAAGGCGAACCCCGCCTCCACCCCGCAGCATGACTGCGGGTAGATGATGAAAACCGCCCGGACAATGTCCTGGCACAGCAAACCATCAGGAGAACGTGAGCAATGAACATCCGTCCCTTGCACGATCGCGTCGTGATCCGTCGCGTTGAAGAAGAACAGAAGACCGCTGGCGGCATCGTGCTTCCGGGAAATGCCCAGGAAAAGCCGACGCGTGGCGAGGTCCTGGCCGTCGGTAACGGCCGGATCCTCGATAACGGCGACGTTCGCCCGCTCGACGTCAAGGTCGGCGACACCGTGATCTTCAAGGATGGCTTCGGCGTCGAGAAGCAGAAGATCGACGGCGAGGAAGTACTGATCATGAGCGAGTCCGACATCCTGGCCGTCGTCGAAGGCTGATCCCGGACACGACCCGCAACTGCTCGATACTGACGTTCACGAACTCACAGGAAGCATACGAAAATGGCAGCAAAACAAGTCAAGTTCTCCGATGATGCCCGCAAGCGCATGGCGCGCGGCGTCGACCTCCTGGCCAACTCCGTCAAGGTCACCCTGGGGCCGAAGGGCCGCAACGTGGTGCTGGAGAAGTCCTTCGGCGCACCGACCGTGACCAAGGATGGCGTCTCCGTGGCCAAGGAGATCGAGCTCAAGGACAAGTTCGAGAACATGGGCGCCCAGATGGTCAAGGAAGTCGCTTCCAAGACCTCCGACGTGGCCGGCGACGGCACCACCACCGCCACCGTGCTGGCCCAGACCATTGTCACCGAGGGCATGAAGGCCGTCACCGCCGGCATGAACCCGATGGACCTCAAGCGCGGCATCGACCAGGCCGTGGCCGCCGCCGTCGAGGGCGTCCAGGAGCTGTCCGTGCCCTGCACCGACTCCAAGGCCATCGCCCAGGTCGGCACCATCTCCGCCAACGGCGACAAGCGCATCGGTGAGATCATCGCCGACGCCATGGAGAAGGTCGGCAAGGAAGGCGTGATCACCGTCGACGAGGGTCGCGGCTTCGAGGACGAACTGGATGTCGTGGAAGGCATGCAGTTCGACCGTGGCTACCTGTCGCCCTACTTCGTCACCAACCAGGACACCATGGCGGTCGAGCTGGAAGACCCCTACATCCTGCTGGTCGACAAGAAGATCTCCAACATCCGCGAACTGCTGCCGACCCTGGAAGCCGTGGCCAAGGCGGGCAAGCCGCTGGTGATCATCGCCGAGGATATCGAGGGCGAGGCGCTGGCTACCCTGGTGGTCAACACCATGCGTGGCATCGTCAAGGTCGCGGCCGCCAAGGCACCGGGCTTCGGTGACCGTCGCAAGGCCATGCTGCAGGACATCGCCATCCTCACCGGCGGTACCGTGATCTCCGAGGAGGTCGGCCTGACCCTCGAGCAGGCCACCCTGGACCACCTGGGCACCGCCAAGCGCGTGACCATGTCCAAGGAGAACACTACCCTCATCGATGGCGCCGGCCAGGATGGTGACATCGAGGCGCGTGTTGGCCAGATCCGCGCACAGATCGAGGAGACCTCCTCCGACTACGATCGTGAGAAGCTCCAGGAGCGCGTCGCCAAGCTCGCCGGCGGTGTCGCCGTCATCCGTGTCGGTGCCGCCACCGAGATGGAGATGAAGGAGAAGAAGGCCCGCGTCGAGGACGCCCTGCACTCCACCCGCGCCGCCGTCGAGGAAGGCGTGGTGCCGGGGGGCGGCACGGCCCTGGTGCGCGTGCTGACCAAGCTCGCCGGCCTCAAGGGTGACAACGAGGACCAGAACCATGGAATTGCCCTGGCACTGCGCGCCATGGAAGCCCCGCTGCGCCAGATCGTCACCAACGCCGGCCAGGAAGCCTCCGTCATCCTCAACAAGGTGAAGGAAGGCGAAGGCAACTACGGCTACAACGCCCAGACCGGCGAGTTCGGCGACATGTTCGAGATGGGCGTGCTGGACCCGGCCAAGGTGACCCGCTCTGCCCTGCAGTCCGCTGGCTCCGTTGCCGGCCTCATGATCACCACCGAGGCCATGATCGCCGACGACCCGGACGAGAAGGAAGCCGCGCCGGACATGGGCGGCATGGGCGGCATGGGTGGCATGGGCGGCATGATGTAAGCCAGCCCCCCCCCTGCCCCAGGCACTGCCCTTCAAGGCAAGCCCTGAGACAGACCCCGCCGGCGGGAGCCGGCGGGGTTTTTTACGTCAGGAGCAAGGAGCAAGGAGCAAGGAGCAAGGAGCAAGGAGCAAGGAGCAAGGAGCAAGGAGCAAGGAGCAAGGAGCAAGGATGATAGTAGCGTGCTTGCGGCACTGCGGTTGCCAACGGGTTTCCTTGTCCCTTGCCCCTTGTGGCTGGCCGAAGGCCCGGTAAGATACCGCCACACTCACGGAGCGTCCCCTTACCCGCCCATGCTATCGAACATCCGCATCGTCCTCGTCCAGACCTACCACCCCGGCAACATCGGCGCCTCGGCCCGGGCCATGAAGACCATGGGCCTGACCGACCTGGTGCTGGTCAATCCCCGTCAGTTCCCCGACCCCGAGGCCTCGCGTCTGGCCGCAGGCGCCGAGGACCTGGTCGACAGCGCCCGAGTGGTCGGCTCGCTGGCCGAGGCGGTAAGCGACTGCGTCCAGGTCGTCGGGGCCAGCGCACGGCTGCGCAGCCTGCCGCTGCCCCACTTCGACGAGCCGGACGAGATGGCCCGGGACCTGGTGGGCGAGGCCAGCCAGGATCCGGTGGCGCTGGTGTTCGGCCGCGAGCGCTTCGGCCTGACCAACGACGAGATACGCTGCTGCAGCCACCAGGTGAGCATCCCCGCCAATCCCGACTACGGCATCCTCAACCTCTCCCAGGCGGTGCAGGTCCTGGCCCACGAGCTCTTCACCGCCTGGCGGCGGCGCCCCGACAGCGGCTACCGCCCACCGCGTCCGGGCCAGGAGCGCCAGCCGACCCGCGAGCAGCTCGGCCACTTCCACGACCATTTGCGCCGGGTGATGCGGCACAGCGGGTTCATCACCCAGCCCCACGCCCGCACCGAGGAGCAGCTCGAGGCGCTGTTCGCCCGGGCACAGCCCTCTCGCCGCGAACTCTCGCTGCTGCGCGGCCTGCTGGCCTCCCTCGAGAGCCACCTCCCGGACACGTGACGGTCAGAAACGACGACGGCGGCCTCAGGGCCGCCGTCGTCGTTCTCGCAGGGCGCGCGATCAGAGGGTCATCGCCGCCAGCCAGCCGAAGGCAATCAGCGGGATGTTGTAGTGCAGGAAGGTGGGCACCACGCTGTCCCAGATATGGTCATGCTGGCGGTCGACGTTGAGCCCCGAGGTCGGCCCCAGGGTGGAGTCCGAGGCGGGCGAGCCGGCGTCACCCAGCGCCGCGGCGGTCCCCACCAGCGCCACCGTGGCCAGCGGCGAAAAGCCGAACTGCACCGCCAGGGGCACGAAGATCGCCGCGATGATGGGGATGGTGGAGAATGACGAGCCGATGCCAAGGGTGATGAACAAGCCCACCAGCAGCATCAGCAGTGCGGCCAGGCCACGGTTGTCGCCGATCACCTCGACGCTTGCGGCCACCAGGGTCTCGATCTGTCCGGTGGCGGTCATTACCGCGGCGAAGCCCGAGGCGGAGATCATGATGAAGCCGATCAGCGCCATCATGCGCATGCCGCTGGTGAAGAGGTCGTCGGCCTCGCGCCACTTGAAGATACCCCCCACCGAGAGCAGCGCGAAGCCCACCAGCCCGCCGAGGATCATCGAACCGGTCCACAGCTGGATGCCCAGGGCGGCGACAATGGCGACCACCGACATCACAAGCCCCAGGGCATGGGGCTCATGGGTTTCCGGGTGGTGGTGCGGCACGTTGCTGGTGGCCACGTCCAGCGCCTCGTAGTCGCGCGGCCTGCGATAGCTGATGAACACCGCCACCAGCAGGCCCAGTGCCATGCCGCCTACCGGCACGCCCATGGCCAGGGGCACCATGCCGCGACTGATCTCGAGGCCCAGCGCCTCGCCGGCCTGGTTGATGTTGGCCAGCAGGATGTCGTTGAGGAAGATCGCCCCGAACCCCACCGGCAGCAGCATGTAGGGCGCGGTCAGGCCGAAGGTCAGGGCACAGGCCACCGCCCGGCGATCCAGGCGCAGCTGGTTCATCACCTTGAGCAGCGGCGGGATAAGGATCGGGATGAAGGCGATGTGCACCGGGATCAGGTTCTGGGAGGAGATCGATACCAGCAGCACCGCGCCGAGCAGCAGATACTTCACCACGGCCTGCCTGCTGGCGGTGGCCTCCTGGCCGAGTAGCCGGATCAGCCGGTGCGCCAGCAAGTCCGGCAGCCCGGAGCGCGAGATGGCCACCGCAAAGGCGCCGAGGGTCGCGTAGGCCAGCGCCACCTTGGCGCCCCCGCCCACGCCGTCATTGAAGGCCGCCAGGGTCGCCTCGATGGAGAGCCCGCCGACCAGCCCCCCGACCAGCGCACCGACCACCAGCGCAAAGACCACCGAGACCCGTGCCAGCGACAGGCCCACCATCACCAGCACCGCAATGATTACTGCATTCATGACAGCTTTCCCGAAAAAAGAGTTGGATTGAGACGAAACGGCGCAGGATTCTACCAGAAGCATGCCTGGGCTGCCGGCACGGCCCGCCCCCGGATGTCACGCAACCGTCATCCGGCCATCACGGCGCTGTCACGGGGATCGGCGATAACATCGGGGACAGGCAAGGGATACTGCCGGGAATGTCGCCAGGGACGCGAGGGAGCAGGACGCCCCCCAGGGAGAACGGCATCGGGATGATGCCCAGGGAGGAGGGAAATGCCGCCACGACGCCCGCGTCGTGGCGTTTTTCATGGGCGGCGGTCAGGCGATTCCCAGCCGGGAACCCCCTCGCGGATCCGACGCGAGAAATCGGGGGCATCATGGGCCTGCCGGGCGCGCTCGGTGATGTCGCCGAGGCGGCGCAGCTCGTGCAGGGAGTAGCCGTCCACCAGGCCGCCATGGTCATGGATATAGCCCGGCAGCAGGCCGCTGAGCAACAGGCGATGGTCCAGCGGCAGCCCCTCGATGATCTGGCGCATCATGGCGAACACCAGGGTGGTGCAGTTGGCGGTGATGGTGTGGTAGAAGCGCGGCTTGCGCTCCAGGTCGTTGGCCGCCGCCACCAGGGCCAGCAGCAGCTCGCGACGGGCCTCGGGCGGGAGGGTGACATGGTAGAGAGTGACCCGCTCGCCCCGCACGTTGCTGCGCAGGCGCACGGCGTCGCGTTCGTCGGCGGCAATGATCGCCAGCTCGTACTGCTTGAAGAAGCCGCCGATCTCCGAGAAGCGCTCGCGGCGCTCGCGCCGCACCTCCACCGAGAAGGCCACAAACGCCTCCTCGCCCGGCCCCTCGCCGGAAAAGCCGAAGGAGACCAGCACGTGGGCGATACCCGGCCGGCCCCAGCTCGAGACGAACAGATCGACCGACTGCAAACGCCGCAGGTCATAGGTTCGCCGCTCCCAGCCTCCACGGGCCTCGTCCGGGGTCTGCCAGTCGAAGTGGCGCACCCGGTGCAGGGTCAGCCGCTGCCCCTCGACATCCCCCGTCGCCAGGTGGGCGACATCCTCGGCCCACGCCAAATCCTTCGCCGGCGTCAGGCGCCGCCACCAGGCCAGCAGCGCGGCCATCTGCACCGCCATGGCGACAAGCGGCCCCAGCCGTGCGCCCTGCCAGGCAAGCCACAGCCAGATGCCCCCCGCCAGCAGCCAGTCCCCCACCACCAGCCATCGCCCGGGCCGTGGAAGCGCCAGGCGATGGCCCAGGGCCATCGCCCCCCAGAGGGTCGCGAGCAGCAGCGCCAGGCACAGGATGCCATCCAGCAGGGCCATGATCATCGTCGTCCTTGCGAGCGGGATAGCGCGAGGCTACCACGGCCGGCAGGGTCGGATGTCAACGTGGGTGGCCGGCGGCTCAGGCGTCGGTCAGCCAGCCGGCGAAGCCCTGCAGGTCATCGCCGAGATCGCCCCGGGTGACCCGGTGGTAGAGCCGCTGCAGCCGAGCGGTCAGCGACGCCTCGGCGATGGGTTTGTCCGGCGGGGGCGCGCCGGCCCGGGCGCCGATGTGCCGGCCATCCAGTTCGCGCAGCGGCAGGATCTCCGCGGCGGTCCCGGTGACGAAGGCCTCGTCGGCGATATAGAGCTCGTCGCGAGTGATACGCCGCTCGCGCACCTCGATGCCCAGCACCTCCGTGGCCAGGCGGATCACGCTGTCGCGGGTGATGCCCTGCAGGCAGGAGGTCACCTCCGGGGTATGCAGCACGCCGTCGCGCAGCAGGAAGACATTGGCCGCCGAGGCCTCGGCGACATAGCCCTCCGGGTCGAGCATGATGGTCTCGTCAAAGCCCGCCTTCACGGCGGTGTTGAGCGCCAGGATCGAGTTGACGTAGTGGCCGTTGGTCTTGGCCCGGCACAGGCTGATGTTGACGTGGTGCCGCGCCCAGGAGGAGGTCAGCGCACGCAGGCCGATGGCAGCGGCCTCGGGCGAGATGTAGTCGCCCAGGTCCCAGGCAGGAATCATCACATGCGTGGTGAGCCCCTTCGCCCTGAGCCCCAGGCCCTCGGCGCCGAGATACACCGTGGGCTTGAGGTAGGCATTGGTCAGGCCGTTGCGCGCCAGGCACTGGCGCTGGGCCCGGATCAACGTCTCGTCATCGAAAGATAACGGTATATCGAGAGCGTGAGCGCTATCCATCAGCCGCCGGGTGTGCTCCGCCACCCGGAAGAGGTGCGTGCCCCGCGGGCCGTCATAGGCGCGCACCCCCTCGAAGCAACCCATGCCATAGTGCAGGCTATGGGTCAGCATATGGGTGCGGGCGTCGCGCCACGCCAGCCACTCGCCGTCATGCCAGATCCAGCCGTCGCGATCATGGAGCGGTGTCATGGGTCTGGGTTCCTGTCGTGAAAGAATCGGTCATCGAAAACGGAGGTCAGAGCCGGCCGGCCGCGGCCCAGGCCGCGAGCCAGCCGTCGATGAGCTCGCGCTGGTGGAGCTGCAGGGCCTGGTAGGGCCAGGCGGCGATCTCCTCGTCCTGGGGGTCAGGCACGGAGATGTCGCTGTCGGCCAGGGCCTGGACGACCGCGTGGCCGCACAGCGGGACGTAGCCCTCCGAATAGCCACCCTCGTGGACCATCACCAGCCGCCCCTGGCAGAGGCGCTCGGCCAGCTCGCGGACCTGGCGGGTCATGCGCGCGAAGGCCGTGCTGTTGAGCAGCATCTTGCCCAGGGGGTCCTTGGCGCAGGCGTCATAGCCGCAGGCCACCACGATCAGGTCGGGCGCGAAGGACTCGAGCGCCGGCAGCACCAGCTCGCTCATGGCGTGGTCATAGGCCCCGAGGCCGCAGCCGGGCGGCAGCGGCAGGTTGAGGCAGGCGCCTTCGCCGGCCCCCTCCCCCTGCTCCTCGAAGGTGCCGGTATCCAGCGGGTAGTTGCCCGCCTGGTGGATCGAGACCGTGAACACCTCGGGGTCGGAGTAGAACGCCGCCTGCTGGCCGTTGCCGTGGTGCACGTCCCAGTCGAGGATCGCCACGCGCCCTGCCTGACCCAGGGCACGCACCCGCATCACGGCCACCGGGATATTGCCCAGCAGGCAGAAGCCCCGGCCACGGTCGGCCTCGGCGTGGTGGCCGGGGGGACGGCAGAGCGCATAGGCGCGCTGAAGCTCTCCCGTGGCCACGGCCTCCACCGCGGCAATGGCGAGCCCCGCCGACTGGCAGGCGGCGGCCAGGCTACCCGGCGAGTAGGGGGCGCAGTCGCCGCCATCGCCGCCGCGGCCCCGGTCGCCGGCCTCCAGTGCCTCCAGGTAGCGGGACGTATGGAAGCGCTCGAGATCCTCGCGGCGAGCCGGCGGTGGCTTGCGAACCGCCACTTGGTCGATCAGGCCGGTGACCTCCAGCAGGTTCTTCAGCCGCCGCTTGCTCTCCGGGCTCTCCGAGGCGGGCTGCGGCTGCAGGAACTCGCCGGGGGCCGAGAAGACCCCGATGGCGCCCGGGTCGTGCCAGAAGCAGCGCTCGTGCCAGAAGAACCCTGTGGCCGGCATTCCGGCGGCAGGCGCTCCTGTGGCCGGCATTCCGGCGGCAGGCGATCCTGTGGCAGCCATCATTCACGGCCCTCCTGCCGCTCCCACACCTCGATGGCCGCGGCCAGGTCCTCAAGCGAGGCCCCCACCGACTTGAACAGCGTGATGGCGTCGGCAGAGGAGCGCCCGGCCCGCTCGCCACGCAGCAGCTCGGCGAGCTCGCCGCGGATGGCATCGAAGGCGAAGCCTCCCTCGTCGATGGCCTGCAGGATGTCGCCCGCCTCGCCCCGGGCCCCGGCATAGGTGTCGACGAACACCTCGCTGCGGGCCAGGCACTGGGCATCGGTCTCGCGCATGGTCGGCCGGAAGGCCCCGATCAGGTCGAGGTGGGTGCCGGGGGCGAGCCAGTCACCGCGGATCAGCGGCTCGGTGGAGAGGGTCACGCAGCTGACGATATCCGCCTCGCCGGTCGCCGCCTCGAGGTCGGTGACCGCGGCACTGTCGAAGCGGTCGGCATAGTCGGCGGCCAATTGCTCGGCCTTTTCGGGGTTGCGCCCCCAGACCCGCACCCGGGTGATGGGCCGCACCGCGGCATGCGCCTCGATCACCATGGGGGCCAGCTTGCCGGTGCCCACCACCAGCAGGGTCGCGGCATCGTCCCGGGCCAGCTCCCGGGCCGCCAGGGCCGAGGCCGCCGCGGTGCGCCGCCGGGTCAGCTCGCTGCCGTCGATGCAGGCCAGGGGGCGCCCGTGGGCGCCCTCGCTGAGCAGGTAGACGCCGGCGATGGCCGGGAGCCCGCGGTCGGCGTTCTGCGGGAAGACGTTGACCATCTTCACGCCGATGTAGCCGGCCCGCTCCCAGGCCGGCATCAGCAGCATGGTGGCTTCGCCATCGGGGCGATGCATGGCGTGGTGGTGACGCGGCGGCGACTCCACCCCCTCGCGGAAGGTGGTGGCCAGCCGTTCGACCAGTGCCGGCCAGGCCAGCGAGGACGACACCTCCTCGGCAGTGATGATGCGCATCTCAGGACTCCGGCAGTGCCGCGGTAACCATGATCTCCACCTTCCACTCGGGCTTGGCGAGCTTGGCCTCGACGGCGGCGCGCACCGGCGGGCGCCCCGGCACCACCCAGCCATCCCAGGCGGCATTCATCTGGTCGAACTCGGCCATGCTGGTGACCCAGATCTGGGCGGCGACCAGGTGCTCCTTGGAGGTGCCGGCCTTGGCCAGCAGGGCGTCGATGCGGGAGAGCACCTGCTCGGTCTGGCCGCGCATGTCGGCGGAGGGGTCGGTCGGCACCTGGCCGGCCAGGTAGACGGTGCCGTTGTGCACGGTGATCTGGCTCATGCGGGCATTGCTGTCGTGGTAGGTGACGGTCATGGCGTGGTCTCTCGTCGGGATGGCAGTCAGGCTGCGGTATAGCCGCCCAGGAAGGCGGCCAGGTTATCGCCCAGGTGCGCGGTGGGGTAGCCCCCCTCCTGCACCAGCACGGTGGGCAGGTCGATGGCGGCCAGGCGCCGCCCGATCTCGGTGAAGTCCTCGGTCTCCAGGGCCAGGCCGGCGAGCGGGTCGTCCTTGTGGGCATCGAGCCCCAGGGCCACCACCAGCGCCTGGGGGCGGAAGGCGGCCAGGTGCTCGACCAGGCGGTCCAGGGTCGCCAGGAAGGTCGCGCCGTCGCTGCCCAGGGGCAGCGGCAGGTTGACGTTGGCGCCCTGCCCGTTCCCCTCGCCGTGCTCGTCGGCACCGCCCCAGAAGAAGGGGTAGAAATCGGCGGGGTCGGCATGCAGCGAACCGGTCCAGACATCGCCGCGGTCATAGAAGATGTCCTGGGTGCCGTTGCCGTGGTGGAGGTCCACATCGAGGATCGCCACCCGTTCGTATTGCTCGCGCAGCACCGTGGCGGCCAGCGCCGAGTTGTTGAGAAAGCAGAAGCCCCCGGCCCGCTCGGGGCCGGCATGGTGGCCCGGCGGCCGGCACAGGGCATAGGCCGAGGGCTCGCCGGTCAGCACGGCATCGGCGGCGGCCTCGGCGCTGGCGGCACTGGCCAGGATGCCGGCGAAGCTGTCGGCGGTCATCGGGCAGGCCATGTCATGCATGTGCCAGCCCACCAGCCCCACCGGGTGCCGGGGATAGTGGTGCCCGCCCCCGCAGGGGTGGACATTGGGCGCCACGATCTCGGCAGCATCCGGCAGCGCCCGCCAGCGGGCATGGATGGTCTCGAGGAAGTCGAGATAGCGCGGCGCATGGATCCTGGCCAGGCGGTCTCTCAGCCGCGCGCTGTCGACCTCGGTGGGCGGGGTCATGGAGAGGCCCATGGAGGCCAACCCCCGGGTCAGCAACTCGGCCCGCACCGGCCCTTCCGGGGAGTCCACCGGCCGGCCGCGCAGCAGGAAGGTCGGTGGCGCGTGGCGTTCCTGGTCGGGATGGTAGAAGAGCTTCATGAAGGGGTTCCTTAGCCCAGCAGCGAGGGGATCCAGGTGGAGAGCGACGGGAAGATGACCAGCAGCAGGATCACCACGATGAAGGCCACGTAGAACGGCAGCGAGGCGATGATCGCCCGTTCGAAGGGCACGTTGGCGATCCTCGCCGCCGTCATCAGCGTCATCCCCACCGGCGGCGTGACGTTGGAGATGTTGAGCACCACGATCATCAGGATGGCGAAGTGCAGCGGGTCGACGCCGAGCTGGATCATCGCCGGCACCAGCACCGGGGCCACCACCACCAGCGCCGGCAGCACGTCCATGACCGTGCCGACCAGGATCAGCAGGCCGCAGACCAGCAGCAGTTGCAGGAAGGTCGAGTCGCTGAAGGTGGTGATCAGGCCCGCCGCGTCCCGAGCGATGCCGGAACGGGTGACGAACCAGCCGAGCACCGCCGAGGTCGCCAGCAGGAAGAACACCACCCCCGAGAAGCGCACCGTGACCACCAGCGCATGCCAGATCTTGCGCCAGGTGAGCGTGCGGTAGAAGACGACCCCGATGGCGATGGCATAGACGGCGGCGAAGCCCGAGGCCTCGGTGATGGTGGTCATTCCCGAGAGGATGCCGCCGAGGATGATCAGCGGCACGATCATCGCCGGCAGCGCCACCAGGAAGGCCACGGCCGCCACCTTGAACGGGGTGGGCGCCTGCTTGGGGTAGCCCCGCTTCCAGGCCAGGAAGAAGCTCACCGCGAGCAGCGCCACGGCCATCAGCAGGCCGGGGATGATCCCGCCGGCGAAGAGGTCGATCACCGAGATGTCCCGCAGCAGGGTGGCGTAGACCACCATCACCACGCTGGGCGGGATGATCGGCCCGATGATCGACGAGCAGGCGGTGATCGCCGCGGCATACTCGGCGTCATAGCCCTGCCGCTTCATCTCCGGGATCATGATCTTGCCGATCGCCACGGTATCGGTGATCGCCGCCCCGGTCAGGCCGGCGAAGAACACCGACACCGAGACGTTGACGTGGGAGAGCGCCCCGCGCACCCGGCCGAACAGGGCATTGTTGAAGGCGATCAGCTTCTGGGTCAGGCCGCCCTGGTTCATCAGCTCGGCGGTGAAGATGAAGTAGGGCACGGCGATCAGCAGGAAGCCCGAGACCCCCGAGAACATGCGGTCGGCGATGATGCCGAGCATGCGCTCGCCGCCCATCGCGAAGCCGCCGGCCAGCCCCGACATGGCCATCACCACGGCGACCGGGGCGCCGATCAGCAGCAGCACGACGAAGGCGATGATCGCGGGCGTCATGAGCGTTCCTCCAGGTCATTGGCATCGATGAGTTCCTCGATCACGCTCTCGTCATCGATGAAGTGTTCCAGCAGGTCGAAGCCCTGCACCAGGTGCAGCAGGATGATGACCCCGCTGATCGGCACCACGATGGCGGTGAACTTGCCGGAGATCTGGATCTGGTCGGAGACCATGTAGACCTGGGAGGCCCCCTGGAAGAAGATCCAGCCGTACCAGACCAGCATCAAGGCGAAGAGCGCGATGACCGCGAGGCAGAGCCCCGCCGCCACCTTGAGCAGCACCCGCGGCAGGCTGCGCACCAGCAGCGTCATGGCCACGTGCTCGCCATAGCGCAGCGAGATGGTCATGGAGAGAAAGCCGATCCAGGGCAGGAAGAGCCTGGCCAGCGAGTAGGTCCAGCTCAGCGTGCTGCCGGTGGCCAGCTTGTAGAGGAAGGCCGTGAAGGAGATGCCCAGCATGATCAGCACGCAGGCCACACACGTCACGATCGCCACCTGATTGACCGCGTCGCTCAGGCGGCGAAGGGGCTGAAGTCGATCCATCGGGTCACCTCACAGACAGCGTCGACCGGCCAGCGGGGCCGGCCGGTCGACGGGACGGTTCAGGGTCGAGCATCAGCGGCCATAGACGGCCACGTCGGATTCGCTGACCTCCTCGCCGACCCGGGCCACCTCCGCGAGGAAGGCATCGACCTTGTCGGCCTCGATGCCGAAGTCGTTGACGATCCAGTCCCGCCATGCCGGCGTGGCGATCTCCGCCATGCGCGCCCGCTCCTCGGGAGGCATGATGTAGCACTCCTCGAAGCGCTCGCAGGACTGTTCCCAGCTGGCCGTTGCCAGCGCCCCGGACATGCCATGGCCGATGGCGACGGCCTCGCGGGCGGAGGTGACGATGGCCTCCTGCTGGGCCTCGGTCAGGCTCTGGAACCAATCCTCGCTGACCAGCCAGGCCGCGCTGTTGTAGACGTGACCGGTGAGCGTGGTGTAGTCCGTCACCTCGTCGAAGTTGTAGGTGACATTGAGCACCGGGGCGTTGAACTGACCGTCGGCGAGGCCCGTCTCCAGGGCGGTGATCACCTCGCCCCAGGGCAGCGGCGTCGCCGAGGCCCCCAGCGACTTCATGATGGCGACGTGTCCCGGGTTCTCCTCGGTGCGGATGTTGAGCCCCTCGAGGTCCTCCACGGTCTTGATCGGGCGCTTGTTGTTGGTGAAGGCCACGAAGCCGCCGCCATCGTCGAAGGTACCGAGGTAGCGCATGTTGGCTTCCTCGATGGTGCCCGACATGAAGTCGGCGAACCACTCGCTGTCGAAGAAGGTCCAGGCCTGGCGCCAGTTGTCGAAGATGAAGGGCGCGGTCATCAGCTGATAGTCGTCATAGAAGGACGACATGGCCCCGGTGGTGATGATGGTGGACTGCAGGGTGCGGCCACCCTGGACTTCTGACCCGGTCTCCACCTCGGAGCCCAGCTGGCTGTTGCCGAAGATCGACACGGTGATCTCGCCATCGGTCCGGGTCTCGACCAGGTTCTTGAAGTGCACCAGCGCCGGATAGACCTCGTTGTTGCTCATGTTCTCCGGGAGGATGGTGGAGATGGCCATTTCCGTGGATTGGGCCTGCACCTGGGTGCTGGCGATGGCCAGGGGGAGCGCAGCCAGTGCCAGAGCGCCGGGGAGTGTCTTCGCTTTCATGGTCAACCTCGCGTCGTCTTGTCATTATCTTGTCTTTGTCACGAGCCTGCCTCGCCCTCCCTGCAGAGGGCACAACGAGACAGCTGACCTTCAGACTAGGTCGACTCGGGCCTGCCTGCTTGCCCGGAACTGCGATGCTCTTGCCCGAGACTCGGGAAAGCCGGCTCCTCACGGCGCGCCCGGGAGGGCGAGATGGCGAAGCGTCGGCGGTAGGCGCGGGAGAAGCTGCCCTGGTCGCGAAAGCCCACCAGGGAGGCGACATGGCCGAGACTCAGGCCGCTGTGCATGACCAGGGCACGGGCGTGATCCAGGCGCCGACGCTGGACGTAGGCGAGCGGTGTCACACCGGTCAGCTCCCGGAAACAGGCATGGAAGTGCCCGGCGCTCAGGGCGCAGAGCGCGGCCAACTGCTCGACCCGGATCTCGTCCGCGAGGTGACGGTCGATCCAGGCATCCAGGCGCGCCAGGTCGAGGCGCTCGCTGAACCCCGGAGGGACAGCCCTGCCGGCATCTGCCGCCAGGGGCTCGGCCTCCAGGTGCAGGTAGAGGGCCCGCAGCAGCAGTGCGGCGATCTCGCTGTGCAGGGCCGGACAGCTCTCGAGCTGCTGCATCAGGCTGGCCGCCAGGCGGTTGAGGCGCGGAGGCACGGCGAAGAAGCGCGGCCGCTCGAAGAGGCGCCCGATGGCCTCGCCATCGCGCAGTGCCGGCAGGCTCGTGGCAGGAATGTCGAGCACGAAGGTGCGATTGCGACCATCGCCCCGGTAGTCATGATGGCGGCCGCAGGGAATCAGGCAGCCCCGGTTGCCGGTGATGCGATCCCCCCGCCCCTCGATGGAGAGCTCGGTGGCCCCGCGGGTGGCGAGGATGAGCTGGTGGTGGTCATGGGCATGGGCCACGTGACCGGCATCGAGGTTCTTGGCGCAGAGCTCCAGATGAGGCATGACAACACCCCTGATCGGCTATAGGCCTTTACCTTCTCTCGCGGTTCGGGGAATCTCAAGGCCGCCGCCGAGCGGGGTTTCAACGCCGAGGAAGGAGGTCGGCCGAGCCAACACCGGCCTGTTGCCGGTCGGTCGGGTCCCTTTCATGAGCGAAGCTGCCCAGGGCCACTTCGTAGGAGCGCTGGACATGGTCATCCATCAGCGTCCTCGCCCCCTTGACGTCCCTGGCCAGGGCCAGTTCCACCAGCTCGCCATGCTGAGCATCAAGCACGCGCCGGACCTCCGGCTCCCCGGGGGCCAGGCGCCGGTAGCGGTCAAACTGGTCGTGCAGCTGTTCGATGAAGCGCAGGAGCCACGCGGAACCACAGGGAGCCACCAGGGTGCGATGGAAGCGCATGTGCAGCCGCTCCCACTCCTCCTCCATCTCCGGCGACTCGTCGGCACGTTTCAAGCGATGTGCCGCCGCCAGCAGCTCTGACTCCCACTCGGCGTCGCCGTGCCGTATGGCCCGCTCCAGCGCCATGCCCTCCAGTTCTCGCCGCATGTCGGCGATGTCATCGAGCTCGTCGCGCGCCAGACGCGGCACCCGGAAGCCACGCTGGTTCTCCTGGATCAGCAGACCATAGGCCGCGAGGCGATTGAGGGCTTCGCGCAGCGGGCTCAGGCCCACACCATAGCGCTCCTTGAGGGCACTGATCGCCAGCTTCTCGCCGGCGGTGAAGCGTCCATTGACCAGGTCCTGCCGCAGGGTGTCGTAGATCCAGCTGGACGCCGTCACCCCCTCCTTGCGCTCGAAGATACCCATTCTGCCTCCCCGTGGGCTCCACACATTGACGGTTGACGCTGCTTTCTGCTGCAAACTATATTCTAGTTCAAATAATCGATTTTTATGACCAAAAAGCCACGACACCGACAAAATCAATTCCCAGCACAGGGATCGATCACCCGGGACCGCACTCATGACCGACCCGTCTCCCGCTTCGTTGAGCCAGGTATTCTGGGCCTTCACCCGCATCGGCCTGTTCGGCTTCGGTGGCGGGCCGGCCATGATTCCCCTGGTCCGCGAAGAGGTCGTCACGCGTCACCGCTGGCTGGATGACGATGCCTTCGCCGACGTGCTGGCGATCGCCAACACCCTTCCCGGCCCCATCGCCACCAAGATGCCGGGCTATATCGGCTATCGCGTCGGCGGCATCGCCGGCTGCGTCATCGCGGTTGCGGCCGTCATCGTCCCCATGATGCTTGCCATGATCCTGCTGCTGGGCCTTTTCAGCCGCTATCGCGACGTCGCCTGGATCCGCGGGATGGGCTATGCCGTCGTCCCCGTGGTCATGGTCATGATGGGCCAGCTGACGCTGGACTTCTGGAACAAGTCGCGTCTCTCTCTGGGCCCCTGGACGAGCCTTGTCATGGGCGCTGGGGCGGGCGTGCTCATCTATCTGCTCGGCCTCCATCCTGGCTGGATCATCGGTGCCCTGCTGGCAACGGCGATGGTCGCGCCAGAGCCACGCCCGAAGGAGGCCCGTGAATGATCCACTGGGAGCTGTTCCTCGCCTTCTTCATCCCCAACATCATCGGGTACGGCGGCGGCCCGGCGATCATTCCGCTGATCGAGGCGGAAGTCGTCGGGCGCTACGGCTGGATGACGGCCCAGGAATTCGCCGAGACCCTGGCCCTGGGCAACGCCCTGCCAAGTCCCATTGCCACCAAGATGGCCGGCCAGATCGGCTTTGACGTCGCCGGAGCCAGTGGCGCCCTCGTGGCGGTGCTGGCCACGGTGGTGCCTTCCCTGCTGTTGATGCTGGGCGCCCTGGGACTGCTCTATCGATACCGTGATTCACCCCGCGTCAAGCGCATGAGTCAGTGGGTACGCCCGGTCATCGCCATGATGATGGCCTGGCTGACCTGGAGCTTCTTCAGCGAAGGACTGGAGACGGCAGGACTCGTCCACACTCTGCTGATCGGCTCACTGGCGGCCCTGGCACTGCTGCGGCTGCGAATCCACCCGGCCTTCATCGTGATGGCCGCCCTGGCCTACGGAGGGCTCTTTCTCGGTTGAACGACCCATAACAAGAACCGACACGGAACACGCGCTCACACCTGGTTCGGGATAGCCCGGACCTCACGACAAAAGCCACAACATCCGAGGTGTACCACCATGATGCGCAACAAGCTGACTCCCATCATTGCCACTCTTGCCCTTGCCATTGCCGGCAACGCCCAGGCCGAGTACCCCGAGAAGGACATCCGCCTGATCATCCCCTATGGCCCGGGCGGCGCCACCGACATCATCTTCCGACTGATCTCGAAGGAGGCCGAGGAGCATCTGGGCGAATCGGTGGTGCCGGTGAACATGGCCGGTGCCGGCGCGACGCTCGGTTCGCGCAATGTCAAGGATGCCGACCCGGATGGTTACACCCTGCTGGGCAGCCATGACACCATCGCGCTCTCCAAGCTGGCCGGTACCGTGGACTACTCTTACGATGCCTTCGAGCCCATCACCCTGCTGACCCAGACCATCAACCTGCCGGTTGCCCACGCCAACCACCCCGTCAAGAGCGCCGAGGAGATCGCCGACTACGTCAGCGAGAACCCGGGTGACGTTCGCTTCAGCATGATCCCGAGCTCCACGGACCACTTCTTCTGGGTGCAGTTCTTCGATGCCGCGGGCATCGACATGGCCGACGTGCGCCTGGTGGGCTATCCCGATACCGGCGAGCAGGTCTCCGCCTTGCTCGCCGAAGAGATCGACTTTGCGATGTTCAACCTGCCTTCCGCCGGGGCCTTCTTCGAGGATGGCAGCTTCACCCCACTGGGCGTGGCGCACCCCGAGCGGCTCGACAGCCTGCCCGATGTCGCGACGCTGCGCGAGCAGGGGATCGCGATGGACCACTCCACCAGTCGCGGCCTCTTTGCCCCCAAGGGCACGCCGCAGGAGATCCTCGACACCCTGGCGGACGCCTACGGCAAGGCGCTGGAAGATGACGAGATTCGCCGTCGTATCGAAAACGATTTCGGCTCGGTGGTGCGCTATCTTCCCGGGGAGGAGTACCAGGCCTTTCTGGAAGAAAACGAGGCAGCCCTCACCGCCGCTGCCGAAGACATCGACTTCCAGAACTGAGACGTGGCTAGCCCCCGGAGACTCCGGTCTCCGGGGCTAGCCTGGAGTGCAAGACCATGCTGACCTTGACCAAGGACCGCGCCCTGGCACTTGCCATGCTGGCCATCTCCGGCATCCTGCTGGCCGAGACGCGCAACATCGCGCCGCCTACCAGCTGGCAACCCTATGGGTCGGCCCTGTTCCCGCAGATCCTGCTGGGCATCATCGCCCTCCTGTCCCTGCTCCTGTTGCTGCGCTCCTTCCTGATACCCTCTGAAACCCCCAAGGGCGAGCCGGATCGGCCGCGCCGCTCCCCCACGGCGTGGGTAAGACACAACGCCATTGTGCTGTCCCTGTTCGGCCTGTTCGGACTCTATGCCCTGCTGCTGCCGCTGGTCGGCTATCTTCCCGCCACGCTGGCCTTTCTGGTGGCATCGCTGGCCCTGCTGCTGGGCATCGATACGCGCCGCAAGTGGATCATCAACCTGGCGGTCTCGTGCACTCTCGCCCCGCTGGTCTACGTGATCTTTCGTTTCGTCCTCAACGTCTGGCTACCCTGACGACGGAGTGACCCATGGCTGACTTCTTTCTACAAGCGCTTGCTCAGGTCGGCACTCCGTCGGTGCTGCTGCTGATCCTGATAGGCGTGCTGTTCGGCATCATCGGCGGCAGCATACCTGGCTTCACCGTGACCATGGCCATCCTGGTGGTGTTTCCCTTCACCTTTGCCATGGATCCCGTCAGTGGCGTATCGCTGATGGTCGGCGTGTTCGTCGGGGGGTACTCGGGCGGTATCGTGTCCGGGGTGATGCTGGGCATTCCCGGCACGCCCTCCTCCATCACCACCGTCTACGATGGTTACCCCATGGCCCAGCGCGGGGAACCCGGTCGTGCCCTTGGCATCGGCGTCGCCGCCTCCTTCATCGGCACCCTGATCAGCGTGGCCGTGCTGGTCTATTTCGGTCCCCTGCTGGCCAGCTTCAGCATGAATTTCCGGCCCTGGGAGATCACGGCATTGATCATCTTTGCCCTGACGCTGGTCGCCGGACTCTCGCATGGCGCCCTGCTCAAGGGCCTGCTGGCCGCCGCCCTTGGTCTGCTGATCACCACCGTGGGCTATGACCGCAACAGCAACCTGCGCTTCGACTTCGGCTTCGATGCCCTCGGCGCCGGGTTCGAGATGCTGCCGGTGATGATCGGAATCTTTGCCTTCTCCCAGTTGATGGGCAACCTGGAGAAGTTGCGTGACGATCCGCAGTCCGCCAAGGGCGCCAATACCAATGTCGCCATACCCTACAGCCTGATCCTGCGCGACATGGCCGGCCAGAAGATCAACACGCTACGTTCGTCGCTGATCGGCAGCCTGATCGGCGCCCTGCCGGGTACCGGCGGCACCGTGGCCAACTTCGTCAGCTACGACCAGGCAAAGAAGTTCTCTCGCCACCCCGAGCGCTTCGGCACGGGCATACCGGATGGCATCGTCGCCTCCGAAGCCTCCAACAGCGCCGTGGCGGGCGGGGCCTTCGTGCCGACCCTGGCGCTGGGCATCCCCGGCGACCTCCCCATGGCCATCATGATGGGCGTGCTCATCCTGCACGGCATCACCCCCGGACCGCTCATGTTCGAGCAGAACCCGGTGCTGGTCGGGGCCATCTACGCCAGCCTGCTGATTGGCGCAGTGGTCATGGTGCTGTGTCAGCTGTTGCTGGTGCGCTGGTTCGCCAAGATCTCGCTGATCCCGCAGCAGGTCCTGGTACCGGTCGTGCTGATGCTGTGCGCCATCGGCTCCTATGCCCTCAACAACAACCTGTTCGACGTCTGGGTGCTGTTCGGCTTCGGCATCCTCGGCTACCTGCTCTGGAAGGCCGAGGTCCCCCTGACCCCGCTGATCCTCGGCGTGGTGCTGGGTGACAACCTTGAGCGTCAGCTTTTCCGCGCCCTGGAGCTCGAAAGCAGCTGGCTGACCTTCCTGACGCGGCCGCTCTCGGCCCTCTTCCTGGCCCTGGCCGTCGCCTCCGTGATCTTCTCGCTCTACCAGAACCGCAAGATTCAGCGCCTTCAGGCCGATGGGGCCACGTCCCGCAACGCCTGATATCTACAAAGGAACCCCGTATGCACTTCGATGCGCGTTATTACCCCAGTCCCTCCCGTCGCATGACGACGTTCGGCCGACGCGGCATGGTCGCCACCTCACAGGCTCTCGGCGCCGAGGCGGGCATGCAGATCCTGCGCCAGGGGGGCAATGCCGTGGATGCGGCCATCGCCACCGCCGCGGCGCTCACCGTCGTGGAGCCAACCTCCAATGGGTTGGGCAGCGACGCCTTCGCCATCGTCTGGATGAATGGCGAGTTGCATGGCCTGAACGCCAGTGGCCCCGCACCACAGACGGCCACCATCGAGGCCGTCAAGGCACTGGGCCATGAGGCGGTGCCCGAGCACGGCCTCATACCCGTGACGGTTCCCGGCGCCCCTGCCGCCTGGGCCACGCTGTCAGAGCGCTTCGGTCGACTGCCCTTCGCCGACCTGCTGGCACCGGCCATCACCCTGGCAGAGGAAGGCTTCCCGATCTCGCCGTTGGTCAATCAGCTGTGGGAGGAGGCCTTTGATACCTACAGCCGCTACGATGACGAGGCCTTCCAGCCCTGGTTCGAGACCTTCGCGCCAAGAGGCCGTGCGCCTCGCCCCGGCGAGATGTGGTCCTCCCCGGATCATGCGCGCAGCCTGCGCCTGATCGCCGAGACTCGCGCCCGGGCCTTCTATGACGGCGAGCTGGCCGACCGCATCGATGCCTTCTTCCGCGAACACGGCGGACTGCTGCGTCGCGAGGATCTCGCCGCCTTCACACCGGAGTGGGTGGAGCCGATCAGCACCCGCTACCGCGATCACGAGATCTGGGAGATCCCGCCCAACGGCTGTGGCCTGATCGCCCTGCAGGCACTCGGCATGCTGGAGCAGCTCGGTGAAGAAGCACGGGATCCGGTCGAGACCCTCCACCGGCGTATCGAAGCCACCAAGCTGGCCTATGTGGACGGGCTGCACCACATCACCGACCGCGAAGCGATGCAGCCGAGCGTCGAGCAGATGCTGGCCGCCCCGTATCTCAAGGGGCGTGCCGCCATGATCGGCGACCAGGCGCTGGATCCGGTGCATGGCAACCCCATCACCGGCGGCACCGTCTATCTCGCCACGGCGGACGCCGAGGGCAACATGGTCTCCTTCATCCAGAGCAACTTCAAAGGCTTCGGCTCCGGCATCGTGATCCCCGGCACGGGTATCAGCCTCCAGAACCGCGGCTGGTCATTCAAGCTGGATGAGGGTCACGCCAACGCCCTGGCCCCCGGCAAGCGCACCTATCACACCATCATTCCCGGCTTCATCACCCGCAACGGCCAGGCGGTGGGGCCGTTCGGTGTCATGGGGGGGTTCATGCAACCCCAGGGCCATGTCCAGGTGATCACCGGCATGCTCGAGGACGCCCTGAACCCGCAAGCCGTGCTGGACATGCCACGCTGGAAGTGGACGAAAGGGCGCATCGTCGAAGTCGAGCCCCACTTTCCCGACCACCTGGCCCAGGCGCTCGCGCGCCGAGGCCATCACATCGTCAAGATGGCGGATTCCGTGAGTTTCGGTCGTGGGCAGATCATTCTGCGCGACACGGAAACCGGGGTGCTCTGCGGCGGCACAGAGCCCCGCACCGACGCCGCGGTACTGCCCTGGTAAGCTCCCGGGCGACCCGCCGGCCGAATGGCGCGTCCCGGCCGGCGAGCAATCACAATGACAATGAGATGCACCATGCGATTTGGACACTCGCAAGCCGACGACACCGTTCAACCTTCGCTGGCGCACTACACTTACACCCATAGCGGATAGACCTCTGAAATCAGGTTCTTGCCGGAAGATTCTGATTTCTCGAGAGGATACCATCCGCTATCTTCGTTTCAGGCCGGCCTCATGAATAAGCCGGGCTGACTGATGTCCTGACCGTATTTATCGTCCGTTGGAATAATACGGCTTCCGACAAGATTCCAACCTGTCCCGGGGAGGGAGAAATTGGGGGATGCTGCGCAAGTACTACCGGCATTCAGCGGCCTGTGTGTCACTTCACGTAACGGCATTCCTTCAAGATGCCTGGAGGAAATGTGATGCGTGAAGATCACGACGAGCGTGAACAGGAGCATGACACTGTTGGTATCAAAGCTTCGACTTCACAAGATGACCAACAGTGTTCAACAGCTATCCGATATCCCCCTGACGACGTAGTCCTTGGCCACGCCAATGTGGTAATCGATGGCTTCGCGGCAGCGGGGAGCGTCACCGCTGGCCAGTGCATCGAGCAGCAGGTGATGGCTCTCGGCGATGGAGTCGGGCGCCTCGTGGGTCTTGGTGATCAAAGTGATGCATAGCCGCAACTCGTGGGCCAGGTCATCGAAGGTCCTGAGCAGACGACGGTTTCCCGCCGAAGCAATCAGCAGGCGATGGAAGGCCAGGTCCTCCTCGATCCGACGGCTCTCGTCGCCGCTTCCCGACGCCTCGCACAGGACCTCGACCTGACGGCGCAGCGCCGCCAGGGCCTCGGACGGACAAGACCCGGCGAGTTGCTCCATGGCATGGCGTTCCAGGCAGAGTCGTAGGTCAAAGATGTCAGCGAGCTCGCGGGCATCCAGGGCACGCACGAAAAAACCTCGCCTGGGCTGGGAGACCAGCAGGCCGCGACTCTCCAGCAGCCGTGCTGCCTCACGGACCGGCGCGCGGCTGACACCAAGGTCGCGGGCCAGTTGTACCTCTGACAACCGCTCGCCGGGGGCGAACCGCTGGCCGATGATGGCCTGGGTCAGGTAGTCAGCCACCTGATCCACAAGGTTTCGCTGCTGGATGAACGCGGCGGTCGTGCCAACGGATGATGCAGGCATGCGGCTGGGACTCTTGTCGCAGGATTTCCTTACCAGTATGGCCAAGGAACATGGCTTGTCGACCGTCGATTGACGACTGTCGACAGCTTGAGCAGTGCCTGCTAGCTTCATCCGAGTGACTGCCCATTGCCAACAACAATCGCCACAACGGGGACAGCATCATGAAGACACCACTGGCCATCGCCATTACCGCCACGGCCATCAGCGCCTCCTCCGCCTTCGCCGAGGAACCCAAGCAAGGTGGCATCATCGACACCATCATCCAGCCAGAGCCTCCGGGCCTGGTGCTGGGCATGATCCAGAATGCGCCGACCCGCACGGTCGCCGGCAACATCTACGAGGGCCTGCTGCGCTACAGCACGGACCTGGAACCGATGCCGCAGCTCGCCGAGTCCTGGGAGGTCAGCGACGACGGGCGCACCTGGACCTTCCACCTGCGCGAAGACGTCACCTGGCACGACGGCGAGCCCTTCACTGCCGAGGACGTGGTGTTCTCCGCCGATGTCTTCCACCGCGAGCTCAACCCCAGCGCCCGTGCCGTGCTGCAGCATGTGGAATCCATCGAGGCCGCCGACAACCACACCGTGGTCTTTACCCTAGAGAAGCCCTTCGGCCCCTTCCTGATCTCCTTCGAGGCGGGGACCTTCACCATGGTGCCCAAGCACATCTACGAGGGCACCGAGTTCCGCGACAACGAGGCGAACAACCACCCGATCGGCACCGGTCCCTTCAAGTTCGACAACTGGGACCGCGGCACCGTCATCCAACTGGTGAAGAACGAGGACTACTACGAGGAGGACCTGCCCTATCTCGACGGCATCAACTGGCACATCATCCCCGATGGCGCCTCCCGCGCGGTCGCCTACGAGAATGGCACCGTCGACGTACTGCCCTACGGCACCGTCGAGAACTTCGACATACCGCGCCTCACCGAGTTGGACAACACCTGCGTGACCGAGCAGGGCCACGAGTACTTCAGCCCCTTCGCCATGCTGTGGATGAACAACCGCGAGGGTCCCACGGCCGACAAGCGTTTCCGTCAGGCTGTCATGTATGCCATGGACCGCGAGTTCGCCCGCGACGTGCTGTGGAATGGCCTGGGCCGGGTACCACTGGGGGCGTTCGGCTCCAACGCCAGGTTCCAGAACGATGACCTGGAGGCCTACGACCACGACCCGGAACGTGCCCGCAAGCTGCTCGACGAGATGGGCTATGACGGCGAGGAGGTCCGCCTGCTGCCCCTGCCCTATGGCGAGACCTGGACACGCTGGGCCGAGGCCGTGCAGCAGAATCTCAAGGAAGTCGGCATCAACGTGCGCACCGAAGCCACCGACGTAGGCGGCTGGAACCAGCGCCTCGGCGACTGGGACTACGACCTCGCCTTCACCTACCTCTACCAGTATGGCGACCCGGCGCTGGGCATCTCGCGCACCTACCTCTCCAGCAATATCGAGAAGGGCTCACCCTGGAACAACGTCGAGGGCTACGAGAACGAGAAGGTCGATGAGCTGTTCAACCAGGCCGCAACGGCCTATCCGGAGGAGCAGCGCGAGGCGCTCTACCACGAAGTCCAGGAGATCCTCCAGGAGGACGTGCCGGTAGGCTGGCTGCTGGAGCTCGGCTTCCCGACCATCTATCGCTGCGACGTCAAGAACCTGGTGACCTCGGGCGTGGGCGTCAACGACGGCTTCAAGGACGCCTGGCTCGACAGGTAAACCCGGTGGGGCGGCCCTGCAGGCCGCCCCTGCACTCGTCCACCGCATCCCAGGTCGCCAGGGGGGAATGGCATGCTCTATGCCAGGCTGATCGCGTCACGCCTGTTCAAGGCCGTGATCGTGCTGTTCATGATCATCATCTTCAACTTCTTCCTCATCCAGATGGCGCCGGGCGACCCGGCCGCCATCCTGGCCGGTGAGGCCGGTGCCACCGATGCCGAGTTCCTGCGCCAGCTGACCGAGCGTTTCGGCCTCGACCAGCCGCTCCACGTGCAGCTGTGGCGCTATGTCTCCGGCGTGGCCATGCTCGACTTCGGCTTCTCCTACCGTCAGCAGGTGCCGGTGCTCGACCTGATACTGGCTCGCCTGCCGGCCACCCTGCTGCTCACCGGCACGGCCTTCGTGCTGTCGCTGGTGCTGGGCATCGTCGCCGGTTCGCTGGCCGCCGCCCGTGTCAAGAAACCCTCGGGCTCGATCATCATGGCCCTGGCACTGGTCTTCTATGCCACCCCGCTTTTCTGGGTCGCCCTGATGGCCGTGGTGCTGTTCTCGGTCTATCTCGATTGGCTGCCGGCCTATGGCATGTACACCGTGGGGGCGGGCCTTGAGGGGTTTGCCTTTGCCCTGGACGTCGGCAAGCACCTGATCCTGCCGGCCACCACGCTCGCGCTGTTCTTCATGGCCATCTACACCCGCATGACGCGCGCCTCGATGCTCGAGGCCGCCCAGCAGGACTTCGTCAAGACGGCACGCGCCAAGGGGCTGAAGAACAGCGTGATCCAGCGACGCCACATCCTGCGCAACGCCCTGCTACCGATCATCACGCTGGCTGGCCTGCAGGCGGGCCAGATGGTTGGCGGGGCCATCCTCACCGAGACGGTATTCGCCTGGCCCGGCATCGGCCGGCTGATGTTCGAGGCGCTGCAGCAACGCGACTACAACCTGCTGCTGGGCATCTTCTTCTTCTCGGCGGCCCTGGTGATCGTCTTCAACATCATCACCGACCTCGTCTACCGCCTGGCCGACCCGCGCATCAAGGAGGCGCCATGAGCTTCTTCGCCCGCTTCGCCCAGAACCGCGGCGCCCTGGTGGGCCTGATCATCCTGATGGCGATCATCCTGATGGCCATCCTGGCCCCGCTGCTCTTTCCCGAATCGCCCTGGCGCATGGTACAGCGCCCCTTCCTGCCGCCGCTCGAGACAGAAGGCTTCCCGCTGGGCACCGACACCATGGGACGCAATGTCGCTGCCGGCCTGATGCACGGCGCCTGGGTCTCGTTGCTGATCGGCCTGGTCTCGACCACAGTGGCCCTGGCCATCGGCGTGCCACTGGGCGCCATCGCCGGCTACTACGGCGGCCTCGTCGACGACGCCCTGATGCGCTTCACCGAGTTCTTCCAGACCATCCCCAACTTCGCCTTGGCCATCGTGCTGGTCGCGATCATGCAGCCCAGTATTACGTCTATCGTGCTGGCCATCGCCATCGTCAGCTGGCCGCCGGTGGCGCGCCTGGTGCGCGCCGAGTTCCTGTCGTTACGACACCGCGAGTACGTGGAGGCGGCTCGCCTGGTCGGCCAGAGCAACACCACCATCATCCTGCGCCAGATCCTGCCCAATACCCTGTCGCCGATCATCGTGCTGGCCTCGCTCATGGTGGCCACGGCCATCCTGCTGGAGTCCGCCCTCTCCTTCCTCGGCCTGGGCGACCCCAACGTGATGTCCTGGGGCTACATGATCGGCGCGGCACGCACGGTGATCCGTCAAGCCTGGTGGCTGAGCTTCTTTCCCGGCGTGGCGATCCTGCTGACCGTGCTGGCGCTCAACCTGGTGGGCGAAGGCCTCGACGACGCCCTCAACCCCAAGCTCGCCCGCGAGCGCTCATGAACGGCGGCCAAGGAGAACTCCATGCGTGACACCCTGTTGAGCATTCGCCACCTGAGCATTTCCCTGCCGCAGGGGGCCGATCGCGACTTCGCCGTGGAGGACGTCAGCTACGACGTGGCGCGTGGTGAGATCATGTGCGTGGTCGGCGAGTCCGGCTCCGGCAAGTCGATGGCCGCCAATGCCCTTATGGGACTACTGCCCAAGGGGGTTCGGGCCACCGCGGGCGAGGTAGTGTTCGATGGCCAGGATCTGCTGCAGCTCACCGAGAAGCAGCATCGTACGCTGCGCGGCCTGCGCATCGGCATGATCTTCCAGGAGCCGATGACCGCCCTCAATCCGCTGATGCGGGTTGGCGCCCAGATCGGCGAAGTGTTCGAAGCCCACAATAGGCTGACCCCGAGCGAGCGACAGACCCGTGCCCTGGAGCTGCTGACGGAAGTGGGCATCCCCCAGCCCGAGAAGGCCATCCGCGCCTATCCCTTCGAGCTCTCCGGCGGCCAGCGCCAGCGGGTGATGATTGCCATGGCCCTGGCGCTCGAGCCTGAACTGTTGATCGCTGATGAGCCCACCACGGCGCTGGATGTCACCACCCAGGCACAGATCCTCGACCTGATCGGCGACCTCCAGCGGCGCCACGGCATGGCCGTGATGTTCATCACCCATGATTTCGGCGTAGTGGCTGAGATTGCGACTCGGGTCTGCGTGATGCGCGAAGGGCGCATCGTGGAGCTCGGCGAGGCCCGGGACGTCCTGGAACATCCCCAGCATGACTATACCCGCGCGCTGATCGAGGCGATTCCCAGTAACGCCATGCCCGCGGCCCGTCAGGCCGACCAGACGGGTCCGCTGCTCGAGGTCCGTCACCTGCAGAAGGTCTTCCGCTCGCGCGGAGGCCTCTTCAAGCCCTCGCGTGAAGTCCATGCCCTGGACGATGTCAGCTTCACCATGGCGCGCGGGGAGACGGTGGGTATCGTCGGCGAGTCGGGCTCCGGCAAGTCGACCCTGGGACGCTGCGTGGTGCGACTGGAGCGGCCCGACAGCGGTGAGCTGCTGCTCGATGGCGTCGACCTGACCAGCCTCAAGGGCGAGAGCCTGCGCCGCGAACGCCGGCGGGTGCAGATGATCTTTCAGGACCCCTATGCCTCGCTCAACCCGCGTACCCGCGTCGGCATGGCCATTGCCCAGGGGCCCATCGCCAACGGCGTGGACAAGCAACAGGCGCTCAAGGAGGCCGGTGATCTCCTCGACCTGGTCTGCCTGGGCGCGGCCTCGGCCGAGCGCTTCCCTCATGAGTTCTCCGGTGGCCAGCGGCAGCGCATCGGCATTGCCCGGGCGCTGGCCCTCAATCCCGAGCTGATCGTCGCCGACGAGGCGGTCTCGGCGCTGGACGTCTCCATTCAGGCGCAGATCCTCGAGCTACTCGAGGATCTGAAACAGAAACTCTCGCTATCGCTGCTCTTCATCACCCACGACCTGCGCGTCGCCGCGCAGATCTGCGACCACATCATCGTCATGCAGCACGGCCGGATCGTCGAGCATGGCAGTGCGGAAGCGGTCTTCCTCTCGCCACAGGAGGCCTATACCCGCGAACTGCTCGAGGCCATCCCCGGCAGGGCGCAGGTCCTGGCCACTGCCTGACCCACCCGGAGCATGAAGCTGTCATGGACGCTCTCTTGAAAGAGATCACCCGTATCGTCGGCGCCGCCAACGTTCTCACCGGCGAGGATGTCAGCGCCCGCCGCGTCGACTGGCTGACCGGCGCACCCTGCCGCGCGAGGGGCATCGTACGACCGGGATCGACCCGGGAAGTCGCCGAGGTGATGCGTGCCTGCCACGCCGCCCGCCAACCGGTGGTCACTCACGGCGGCCTCACCGGGCTGGTGCACGGCGCCGAAGCAGCGCCCGACGAACTGGTAGTGTCACTCGAACGCATGACCGCCATCGAAGCCGTTGACCCGATCGGTGCCACGCTCACCGTTCAGGCGGGTGCGCCACTGCAGAGCGTCCAGCAGGCCGCCGAGGCGGTGGGCCTCCAGTTCGCCCTGGACCTGGGCGCCCGCGGCAGCTGCACCATCGGCGGCAATATCGCCACCAATGCCGGCGGCATCCGGGTGATCCGCTACGGCATGATGCGCCAGCAGGTGCTGGGACTCGAGGCGGTGCTCG
>NZ_JAWSUJ010000050.1:0-29863 GCF_033549285.1 Halomonas sp. | reverse complement strand
ATTCTTGTGTAGTAGCTTGAATTATAACCGATTTTCAGCCGCTTTTTGCATGTCTGGTGCAATTTTCGGGCTAGGCATCCCATACATCATGGGGTATGGTTCTGAGGCCACTTATTTTTTCCTTTTCATCTGTCACGGCCCGTTACCCATGATGCGAATCCTCCATTCGCTGCCCCGCACCCACAAGCTGTTGCTGTTACCCGTTGCCACCATGGTCACCGTGCTGGGCGCACAGAAGATCGTCACCTCCTACGAAGATGTCCAGCGTGAGAGCCAGACGCTCGACACCGTTCTGGTCCCCCTCGATGCCGATGCCAGCCCCGGCCTGCCCTCGCTGCGCACGGAGCGAACCCCGGTCGCCGACGCCATCGAGATGGCCACCCGGGCCCTCGACGCCACCCGCAGCCATGTCCCGCTCTCCGAGCTCACCGCCTCGGAGATCGTCGATATCGACCTCGTCACCTCGGCCAAGGCCAGTCGTGCCGAGCCCGGGGTTCCGGAGACCCTTGCCCTGCCCGCCCAGCGCCTCGGCGCCCAGCAGGATGACACCGGCATACTCGCGGATGGCGTTGCCAGCCTCGACGATGGCGCCCTGCACATGGCGGTGGTCATCGGGACCATCGCCGGCGGCATGCTCGATCACGACGGCGAGATGGTGGCCGATGCCACCTCCTACGAGGAGGTTTCCGAGGACGAGCTGGCACTGTTCGACGAGGGGCCGATCCAGCTGGAAGAGGAGATCGCCGCCAGCGAGCCCTACGTGCCGGAGTGGAACACCTACGAGGTCCAGGCCGGCGACACCTTCGCGATCATGGCGCAGAACCATCTCGGCATGGGGTACCGCGAGGTGATGAACCTGCTGGAGCGCCTGCCCGAGCCTCGGCTGCTGACCCACTGGCGGCAGGGCAACCGCTTCGAGTACCAGCTCGACGAGGCGGGTCGCCTGCTCTCCCTGCGCCTGATGAAGAACGCCCGGGACGGCTTCCTGGTCGAGCGCCAGGAGGACGGCTTCGAGGTAGCCACCATCGAGCGCGCCGGCGAGGCCACCCAGCGCCTCTTTGCCGGCAGCATCAGCGGCAGCTTCGCGCGTTCGGCCAAGGCCACCGGCTTGACCAGCGCCGAGGTCTCGGAACTCTCCCGAGTCCTGGAAAAGAAACTCGACTTCCGCCGCGACACCCGTCGCGGCGATCGTTTTCAGGTGCTGGTGGAGTCCGACCTCATCGATGGCGAGAGCCTCGACCCCCGGGTGCTGGCAGTGCAGTACGAGGGCGAGCGCATGGACCTCACCCTGGTGCGCAACCCGGAGGACAACCGCTTCTACACGCCGGACGGCGATAGCCTCGATCCGGCCTTCAACCGCTACCCCTTCGACGGTCGCTACCGGCTGAGCTCGCACTTCAACCCGCGCCGCAAGCATCCGGTCACCGGCCGCATCAGCCCCCACAAGGGTACCGACTTCGCCATGCCGATCGGCACCGCCGTCCAGGCCCCCGCCAATGGCCGCGTGGAGAAGGTCGGCAACCACCCGGCGGCAGGCCGCTACGTGGTGATCCGCCACGACAACGGCTACAAGACCCGCTACCTGCACCTCTCCAAGCCGCTGGTCAGCAACGGCCAGCGCGTCGCCATGGGTGAGCGCATTGCGTTGTCCGGCAATACCGGGCGCAGCACCGGCCCTCACCTGCACTACGAGGTTCTGGTCAACAACAGCCAGGTCAATGCCATGAAGGTGGCGCTGCCCGAGAACCAGAGCCTCCAGGGCGAGCGGCTGGTCGCCTTCCAGCGCCAGGCAGAGCCCGTGCTGGCCGCCCTGCAGAGCGGCGAGACCGGCACCGTGGTCGCCAGCACCGGCGAGGTGGAAACGACCGACGACGGGGGCTGATCCACGCCGCCACCGCCTTTCCGCGCCCCGCCCTCGAGCGGGGCGCGGTCGTTCAGGGGGCGCCTACTGCCGGAGGGACGCCCGGGGTACACTGGCGCCCCCACGGATCGGAGACCCTCGGCGTGTCCTCACCCCATGCCCACCCCCGGCCGGCCGCGCCACCCGAGCGCCGCCTGGCCAGCTTCCTCGGCGTCTTCCGCTACAGCCACCGTGCCCTGGCACTCGTCTGGCAGACCTCCCGCCCCCTGACCCTGGGGCTCGCGCTCTGCACCCTGGTCGCCGGGGTGCTGCCCGCGGTGGCGGCCTGGATCGGCCAGCTGATCGTCGATTCGGTGGTGGCAGCCATGGCCCATCATGCCGAGACCGGGGAGGTCGACTGGTGGGGAGTGCTGCGCTACGTGCTGGCCGAGGCGGGGGTGATCGCCACCATCGCCCTGGCCCAGCGCGGCCTCTCGGCCCAGCAGTCACTGCTGCGCGCCCTGCTCGGCCAGAAGGTCAACGTGATGATCCTCGAGAAGGCCGGCACCCTCTCCCTCGAGCAGTTCGAGGACTCCGAGTTCTATGACAAGCTGACCCGCGCCCGTCGCGAGGCCTCGGTGCGGCCGCTGGGCCTGGTCAACAAGACCTTCGGCCTGGCCCAGAACGCCATCTCGCTGGCCAGTTTCGGCGTGCTGCTGGTGCAGTTCTCGCCCTGGGCGCTGCTGGTGCTGGTGATCGGCGCCCTGCCGGTGTTCGTCTCGGAGGCCAAGTTCTCCGGCGATGCCTTCCGGCTGTTCCGCTGGCGCTCGCCGCAGACCCGCATGCAGATGTACCTGGAGACGGTGCTCGCCCGGGAGGACAGCATCAAGGAGGTCAAGCTGTTCGGGCTGGAGCCGCTGCTGCTTGCGCGCTACCGGAGTATCTTCGAGACCCTCTACGCCGAGGATCGCCGCCTGACGCTGCGCCGCGAGACCTGGGGCTTCCTGCTCGGGCTGCTGGGCACCCTGGCCTTCTACGCCGCCTATGCCTGGGTGGTGGCGGAGACCGTCACCGGGAGGCTGACCCTGGGCGAGATGACCATGTACCTGATGGTCTTCAAGCAGGGCCAGGCGGCACTCTCGGCGAGCCTCACGGCGATCGGCGGCATGTACGAGGACAACCTCTATCTCTCGAACCTCTACGAGTACATGGAGCAGCCGGTGCCCGCCGAGCGCGGCACCCTGACCACGGGGGCGCATCCCGGCGACGGCATCCGCTTCGAGGGGGTGGGCTTCACCTACCCCGGCGCCGCGTCGCCCGCCCTCTCGGGCATCTCGCTGCACCTGCGCCCGGGCGGGAGCCTCGCCCTGGTGGGGGCCAACGGTTCGGGCAAGACCACCCTGATCAAGCTGCTGACTCGCCTCTACGAGCCCACCGAGGGGCGCATCCTGCTCGACGGCAGTGACCTGCGCGACTGGGAAATCCAGGCCCTGCGGCGTCGCATCGGGGTGATCTTCCAGGACTTCGTGCGCTACCAGATGAAGGTGGGCGAGAACCTCGGGGCCGGGGACGTCGCGGCCTTCACCGACGAGGCGCGCTGGGAGGCGGCCGCCCGTCGCGGCCTGGCCGACGAGTTCATCGCCGGCATGCCCGGCGGCTACCACACCCAGCTGGGGCGCTGGTTCAAGGGCGGCCAGGAGCTCTCGGGGGGCCAGTGGCAGAAGATTGCCCTCTCCCGGGCCTACATGCGCGAGGGCGCCGACATCCTGGTGCTCGACGAACCCACGGCGGCCATGGACGCCGCGGCCGAGGCGGCCGTCTATGCCGACTTCCGCGAGGGCAGCCGCGACCGCATGACCATCCTGATCTCGCACCGCTTCTCGACGGTGCGCGCCGCCGACTGGATCCTGGTGATCGACGGCGGCGAGATCCTCGAACAGGGCGACCATGAACGCCTGATGGCCGCCAACGGCCGCTACGCCCGGCTGTTCCGACTGCAGGCCAGGGGCTACCGCTGAGCCAGGCCGCGACAGCGGCCCCGCTATCCGCTCAGGGGGCGGTCCAGGGCCGACAGCAGGGTGGCATCGCGCCGATAGACGTCCGGCCGGAAGACCAGCTCGCCATCCTCGCCCGGGTGCACCGTCCAGTAGTGCAGGATCACCGGTACGGGACGCTCGAGATGGATGTTGCGAGTGGCGCCCTCGGCGACCAGCGAGGCCACATGGGCGGGGGTACCGGTATCGTCGAAGAGGTGCTGGGCCAGCTCGAGTACCCCCTGCACGCGGATGCAGCCGGAGCTGAAGGCCCGCTGCTCGCTGGCGAAGAGGCCCTGGGCGGGAGTGTCGTGCAGGTAGACGAGGTGGTTGTTGGGGAAGCGCAGCACGACGCGGCCCAGGGCATTCTGCGGGCCGGGCCGCTGGCGAAGCATGATGTTGCCGGGCCGTGACCAGTCGACCTCGCGGGGGTCGAGACGCTGGCCGGAGGGCCCCAGCACCATGAGGTCCTCCCGCCACAGGTAGCCGAGATCGCGGCGTACCTTGGGCAACACGTCCTCGCGCAGGATGGTCGGCGGCACCGTCCAGGTGGGGTTGAGGGTCAGGTGGGTGATCGCCGAGCGCAGCGAGGGGGTGCGGCGATAGGGGCGCCCTACCACGATGCGCGAGCGCCACACCCGGCCGTCGGGGCGGAAGTAGCTGATCCGGTAGCCGGCGATGTCCACCAGCACGAAGGAGTCCGGCAGCCCGTGGAGCAGCCAGCGGGCACGCTCCAGGTTGACGCGGATCTGGTCGATGCGCTCCCCCACCGGCACGTTCAGGGCCTCCCGGGTCCGGGGACCGACGATGCCGTCCACCTCGAGCAGGTGGCGGCGCTGGAAACGCTTCACGGCCTCCACCAGGGCATCATCGTAGCGGCGCGGCTCCGCGTCGCCCGAGTCGGCCCCGGCAAAGAGGTCGGCCACCATCACCTCCAGCTCGCCGATGATCGCCAGGCGCTCGCGCAGCAGCGGCACATCCTCGTGGAGGTCGCCCGGGCGCAGCGACTCTTGTCGTTGCGGCAGCCTCGGCCAGCCGCCCTGCCGCTCGATATGGCGGTAGCGGGCCAATCCCGTGCGCAGGCGCTCGTAAGGGGGCGCCGAGGGACGCGCCAGGGCGAAGGCCTGCTCGAAGCGCTGGGCATCCACCGCCCGCGATACCGCGGCCAGGTCCAGGGGCGGCGCGTCGATGAGCACCTCCCAGTCCGGGTCGATGCGATGGGGATCCACCTTGCCGCGCTGGAGATGGCGCAGGGCCGCCAGCAGGACACGGCTGGCCTGCAGGTCGAAGCGCGCCCGGGCGGCCGGTGTCTGTCCCTCGGCCTGCACCTGGCGGTGTCCCGCCACCAGCGCATCCGGTCGGTAGTCCTGCGGGGTCAGGCCGTCCGCCTCCAGGCTGCGCAGGGCCGCGGCAAAGCCGGTGACGGTCTCGGCCTCCTGCCAGGCGGGTTGTCCCTCGCGCGCGACGTAGAAGTCCCGCAGGCTCCCCTCCTCCTCGGCTAGCCGTTCGGCGAGGGCACCGGCCACGGTGGCCTCGCCCTCCTCGGCGAGGGCCCAGCCACTCATCGAGAGCAGCATCCCCACCACGAGAATCAGTGGCGTCAATCCTTTGGCTAAGGGCATGGGTCCTGGCTCCTGCGTTGAGAATGAGGTCTGGTCATCATGTTTTCCTTGGCCATAATAGTGTCCGACAGGGAGCCGCAGGGAAGCCGGCTCCACTTTCGCCTGAACGCCCCGCCGTCGGGAATGGCCGACGACCGAGCCCAGCATGCCACACAACAGGTTTCCCGAATGCCGATCTCCTTCCCGAATCGATGGCTCCCCGGCACCGCCCTGTGCAGCGCGCTGCTGCTGGGCACGACGCTCGCCCTGGCCGGCGACGACTTCCTGGCCCAGGCCTACAAGCCGGATACGCTGCGCCAGCTTCCACTCGAACAGACCCTGACCCGGCTGGCACCCGACGCCGATCCTCGGGTCCTGCGCCTGGCGGCCAGTGCGCTCTCCTGCGCCGACCCCGACGCCGAGCGCCTGGCGGTGATCGACTTCTCGCTGCCCTCCACCGAGCCGCGGCTCTGGGTCTTCGACCTACAGCGCCGCCAGCTGCTGTTCGAGGAGCTGGTCTCCCACGGCCAGGGCTCGGGCAATGCCATGGCCGAGACCTTCTCCAACGTCCCGGAAAGCCACCAGTCCAGCATCGGCCTGTTCCGCACCATGAACAGCTACCAGGGCCGTAACGGCTACTCGCTGCGCCTGGAGGGCCTCGAGCCCGGCGTCAACCACCTGGCCTACGAGCGCGCCATCGTCATCCATGGTGCCGACTACGTCAGCGAGGCCTTCATCGAGCAGACCGGTCGCCTCGGCCGCAGCCATGGCTGCCCGGCGGTTCGCCAGGAGGTCGCCGCACCGCTGATCGACAGCATCAAGGAGGATCAGTACCTCTTCACCTACTACCCCGATCCGGAATGGCTGGCGAGCTCGGACTTCTTCCACTGTGATCGTGACGAGGCGCAACTGGCCCTGAACTGACCGGCGTCCTGCCATGGTGCCACCGCCGGCGCCACCATGGCAGGGCACACCGCTACCGAACGCGACGTCCGATATCCGCGAGGCCGCCTGGCGGTGTTGCGTTGAGCGCCAGGATTGCAGCCATGTCCTGGCCTGGGCCATGCTGGAAATTCACGGGTCACAGGCTCAGGAGAGGACGATGCAGCATCGCGTATTACTGATTACCGGGGCGTCGAGCGGGATCGGCGCCGCCACGGCCCGGGCCGCCTCGCGGGAAGGCTACAAGCTGGTGCTGGCCGCCCGCTCCCGGGAGAAGCTCACGGCCCTGGCCGAGGAGCTGGGCCCGGAGAACGTGCTCGCCATCGGCTGTGACGTCACCGCCATGGATGACCAGCAGGCCATGGTCGAGCAGGCCATGGAACGCTTCGGTCGCATCGATGCCGTGTTCGCCAACGCGGGGCGCGGCGGCTCACCGGGAGGCTTCAGTGGCGCCGACCACGAGGCCTGGCGCGAGATGATACTGACCAACATCTACGGCGTCGGGTTGACCCTGCAGGCCACCCTGCCGGCACTGCGTCGCAGCCGTGGTCATGTGCTGCTGACCGGGTCGGCCGCCGGCCGTACCACCATCCCCGGCTCCATGTATAGCGCCACCAAATGGGCGGTGAGCGGGATCGGTTACAACCTGCGGGAGGAGCTACGGGGCAGCGGCATCCGCGTGACCCTGATCGAACCCGGGATGGTCAATACCCCCTTCTTCGACGAGCCCCCGGAGCATGCCCTGGAAGACCGTGACATCGCCAACGCGGTGACCTATGCCCTGGGGCAGCCGGAACACGTGGATGTCAACGAGATTCTGATTCGCCCCACGCCGCCGCTGGAATGACCCGCTCCCCGGCTCACGAATGACGCTTACCTCCAACCAGAGGCCTACCCCATGACACTCTCGATCGGTGACAGGATTCCGGACATCACCCTCAAGACCAATGGCCCCGATGGGCCGCAGGACCTCTCCACCGGCGAGTTCTTCGCCGACCGGCGCGTGGTGCTCTTCGCCGTGCCCGGCGCCTTCACCCCCGGCTGCTCCAACACCCACATGCCCGGCTTCGTGGTGCGCGCCGACGACATCCTCGCCAGCGGCGCCGATGCCCTCGCCTGCCTGTCGGTGAACGACGCCTTCGTGATGGGCGCCTGGCAGAAGGACCAGAATGCGGAGGCGATCACCATGCTGGCCGACGGCAACGCCGAATTTACCCGTGCCATCGGCATGGACAAGGACGCCACGGCCGGTGGCATGGGCATCCGCAGCCACCGTTATGCCCTGATCGCCTATGACGGCGTGGTGGAGTACCTCGGCGTCGATACCGAGAAGGGCGTGGTGGACAAGAGCAGTGCTGAGACCATTCTCGAGATGTTGGCCAGTTCCAGCTGAAGCAAGCCCTCGAATCGGGCGATGCTGGCGTTACCTCGACTGACCTGACAGGCATGCCTGGGCGGCTGACAGGGCGAGGCCCTGCCAGCCTTCAAGGATAGTCCAGTCTCCCGGCCGAAGTGATCATGGGCATCCGCACCGCGCTGACCACAAGGCCCAGGCAGCAGAATGGTTGGATGCACAACTCTCGAGAGGTCACAGTTAGCGACTCAGAATGCTTCCGTCATCGTCATAAAGGGGGTAGCTGCCCTGCTCGTCGTGATCCTCGGGGCCGACCAGGGCCGGCGTGAAGACGCAAAGCACGGTCATTCCCTTGGCGCTGCTGAGGACATGCTGCTGGTGCTTGTCCAGGGCATAGAGTACGCCCGGTTTCAGCTCCCACTTGCCACCCTCGGTCAGGTCTTCGATGCTGCCCTCCCCTTCCAGGCAAAGCACCGTCTCTCGGTGGTTGCGATACCACATTCGCAGCTCGCATCCCGGCTTGATAAAGGTCTCATGCACCGAGTGGCCCATGCCGTCGGCGCGAAGCGTATAGCGACGGCTGATGAACTTCTCCTCGTCGATGGCACTCTTTTCGGCGTCCTCATGGGTTCGAACGATCATGTCCGCTCGCTCCTTGCACGATTGAATTCGACCGAGCGCAGGCCCTCAGGCTTGCTGGGATGGGTCCGGAATGGTGGGAAAACGTGGCGGATGCGCCTCCATGAACGCATGACAGGCGCGTAATACCCGAGTGTCGTCGTATTTGCCGCCCGCCAGCTGGAAACCTACCGGCAACCCGGTATCGGTGAAGCCGCAGGGGACCGAGGCCGCGGGTTGCTGGCTGAGATTGAAGGGATAGGAAAACGGTGCCCACTCCTCCCAGTCCTTCATGCCGCTCCCGGGGGGAACTTCCTGATTGACCTCGAACGGCGGAATGGACACGGTGGGCGTCATCAGCAGGTGGTACTCCTGGTTGAAATGCTCGAGACGCTCGGTGAGTCTCGCCCTTTCCACCAATGCCCGAAACAGCTCCACGGCGCTCCAGTGTTCCGCTTCACGCGCATTGGCCACCAGGCCAGGATCGAGCTTGTCACGCAGACGATCATCGAGCTGTGACCACTGTTCCAGCGAGGCTGTGAACCAGAGCTTCTTGAAGATATCCAGGGAGGACTCGAAGCCGGGATGGATTTCCACCACCTCGGCGCCCAGCGTTTCCAGCTTCCGCGCGGCTTCGGCCACACGGTCGGCGACTTGACGATCAACCCGGGCATACCCAAGGTCCGGTGAGTAGGCGATACGCAGGCCATGCAGCCTCCGGCCGAGGTCCTCCCCCCAGTCAGCCGGCTGCCCCCGCGTGGCATAGGGATCCCGATAGTCATAACGGCCGATGACATTGAGCATGCTGACGGCATCACGCACGTTGCGGGTCAGGGGGCCCAGGTGCGAGAGGGTCGGCTCCTTGGCCGGCGGCCACTGCGGCGTCCAACCGAAGGTGGGCTTGAAGCCGAAGACCCCGGTGAAGGCCGCGGGAATGCGTATCGAGCCACCGGAATCACCGCCTTGGTGAAGCACTCCCATATTGAGTGCGGCGGCCACGGCGGCACCCCCGGATGATCCTCCAGGGGTCAACCGCGTATCCCAGGGGTTGTGGGTGGCACCGAATACCCGATTGTCGGTGACCGCCTTCCACCCGAACTCCGGGGTGTTGGTCTTGCCCAGGATGACGGCCCCCGCTTCCCGCAACATCCGGGCGGGTGGGGCATCCTGCTGACTGGGCGTATCCGGTACGGTCAGGGACCCCTCGCGACACGGCATGCCGGCAACCTCGGTAAGGTCCTTCAGAGACACCGGCACCCCATCGATCGGGCTCAAGGGCTTGCCCTGCCCCCAGCGTCGCGCCGAGGCCATGGCTGCCGCTTCTGCCCCTTCATGATCCACGTGGACATAGGCATTCACTTTGTCGTTGAAGCGCTCGATGCGCTCGAGGGCGGCCCGCGCGGCCTCCAGCGGCGAGGCTTCTCGTGACCTGAAGAGTGCCACGAGGCTTTGCGCATCCATCATGCCCAGATCAGACTCGCTCATACCCATTCCCCTCCGATGGCCACGCCGATAACGGTTTAAACACCATAGAGCAGGCCGATCACCTGATCCAAGCGCAGCAGGTGCTGATCCACTGATGCCCCTGAAGCTGGCTTGTTCACCCTGGGGCCGATGCACCGCCTGGAAACAGGCGAATTCGAGCGGCCTTCCTACCCATGGTGGGGGCTACTCTGAACACCAGGCGCTTGCGTGGATGATGGTCGTCATCCGTCTCGGCCGTTATGCTGGCGTTGATGCACTGCAGCGGCGGCCTGACCGGGCTGCCCCGCGCCGAGGAGCAAAGATGAGCGAGAAACGCCGGATCGACCTGGCCCTGCAGGGCGGTGGCGCCCACGGTGCCTTCACCTGGGGCGTGATGGACCGCCTGCTCGAGGACGAGCGCATCGAGATCGAGGGCATCAGCGGGACCAGTGCCGGGGCCATGAACGGCGTGGTGATGGCCGATGCCCTGACCCGCGGCGACGAATCCACCGCTCGCGTGGCCCTGCGCGACTTCTGGCGGGCCGTCAGCCGGGCGGGCATGGCGAGTCCCGTGCGCCGCACCCCGCTGGACATGCTCACCGGCAACTGGAGCCTCGACCACTCCCCGGGCTACATCGCCCTGGACCTGATGAGCCGGCTGGTCTCGCCCTACCACTTCAATCCCTTCAACTTCAATCCGCTGCGCGACATCGTCGCCGAACGGGTCGACTTCGAGCGGGTCCGGGCCTGCGAGGAGCTCAAGCTCTTCGTCACCGCCACCAACGTGCGCAGCGGCAAGCAGCGGATCTTTAACCGCGAGGAGATGAGCCTCGATGCGGTGATGGCCTCGGCCTGCCTGCCCACGGTCTTCCAGGCGGTGGAGATCGACGGTGAGGCCTACTGGGATGGTGGCTACATGGGCAACCCCTCGCTCTCGCCATTGCTGCATGACTGCACGGCGGGTGACATCCTGGTGGTGCAGATCACCCCCATGCATCGCCAGGAAGTGCCCACCAGCGCCGCGGACATCCTGAACCGCCTCAACGAGATCACCTTCAATGCCGCCCTGATCAAGGAAGTGCGCACGATCGTGATGCTGCAGAAGCTGCTCGGCGAGCATGACATCGACATCGGCTGCTATCGGGAGGCCCGGCTCCACCACCTCAGCGGCGACGAGCCCCTGTCGCACCTCTCCGTATCCAGCAAGCTCAACGCCGAGTGGGCCTTCCTCTGCCACCTGCATGAACTGGGGCGCGCGACCACCGAGGCCTGGCTCGTCGAGCACTTCGACGACCTGGGCCAGCGCTCCACCCTGGACGTGGAACGCATCTTCCAGGAGGCCGAGGAGACTCGCTGAGCCAACGTTGACGGTACCCCGCGATATCGCATTGCAGCATGAGCGAACACCGACCATGCTCGAAACAGGATGGCACCTCGCCGTCCGACAGGCATCCAACCAGGCAGGACCACAGGCAAGGAGGTGAACGTCGCATCGAGCGGGACGACACCGCGGGGCCCCTGTCACATGGCTGACATCGTGCGCCGGCAGTGTCGACACTATGACGACAAGGAGAACTGCGCCGATGGTACGCATCGACAAGAAGGCCACCCGGCTCTACGTGCTGGACACCAATGTCCTGATCCACGACCCCGCCGCCCTCTACCAGTTCGACGAGCACGAGGTGGTCATCCCCATGACCGTGCTCGAGGAGCTCGACAAGCACAAGAACGGCATCCGCGAGATCGCCCGCACCGCCCGCCAGGTCAGCCGCACCCTGTCCGACCTCACCGCCAGCGTCGATATCGACCAGATCCGCGACGGCATTCCCATCCCCCGACTCACCGGCCCAGAGGGGCGCCTGCGCCTGCTCTGCTACACCGACCTGAAACCGCTGGACCCGCTGGAAGAGAGCCCCGACAACCGCCTGCTGGCCGAGACCTGCCGACTGCGCGACGAGCGACCGGACGCCTCGGTGATACTCGTCACCAAGGACATCAACCTGCGGGTCAAGGCCGCCGCCCTGGGGGTGCCGGTGGAGGACTACCTCACCGATCGCGCCTTCGACGACAGCGACGCCATGCTCGATGGCGCCCGCATCTATCCCGATGCCGGCCACGACGGCAGCGGGCTCTGGGACAGCCTGGCGGTGGACGTCAAGGTCGAGCGCCGGGACCACCGGGTCGTCTACCGCCTGGCCGGCGACATCCCCCGCGAATGGCACCTCGGAATGCTGGTCTCCGACAGCGACAATGGCGCCAGCTTCGAGGCCATCGTGCGAGAGGCCGGGCCGAAGCACGCCCACCTCGAGCTGCTCACCAACTACCGTCACGCTACCAGCGTCTGGGGGGTGCACGCCCACGACAGCCGGCAGAACTTCACCCTCAACCTGCTGATGGACGACGACATCGACCTGGTGACCATCGCCGGCAGCGCAGGCACCGGCAAGACCTTCATGACCCTGGCCGCGGCCTTCCAGCAGACCCTGGACACCAAGCGCTTCGAGCGCATCGTCTTCACCCGGGCGCCGATCTCCATGAGCGAGGACATCGGCTTCCTGCCGGGCACCGAGGAGGAGAAGATGTCGCCCTGGATGGGGGCCTTCCACGACAACATGGACAACCTGCTGCGCGACGAGCATGACGGCAGCAGCACCTGGAACCAGGACGCCACCCGCCAGCTGCTCGGCTCGCGGGTGCAAATCCGCGCGCCCGGCTTCATGCGCGGGCGCACCCTCAACGACACCTTCCTGATCATCGACGAGGCACAGAACTTCACGCCCAAGCAGCTCAAGTCCCTGATCACCCGGGCCGGGCGCAACACCAAGATCGTCTGCCTGGGCAACGTCGGCCAGATCGACACGCCGTACCTGACCGCCAACACCTGTGGCATGGCGGCGGTGGTCCAGCACTTCCGCGACTGGCCCCATGCCGGCCATGTGACCCTCAAGAGCGTGGAGCGCTCGCGCCTGGCGCTCGCCGGGGAAGAGCTGCTCTGACCCACTGACCAGAAACGCCCGGCCTGACCCGTCGTTCGTCCCGGCGGATCAGGCCGGGCCCATCAAGGCCGTACCCAATAGCAACAGCAGGGCCAGTCCCACGGCCACGCCCATCATGAGCACCGCCGCATGGCAGCGCAGCCATCCCTCGCCGCGCGTCATGCCGTCCAATGTCTTGATGGCGTCGTGCTCGCGTGCCACCCACCAGGCCACCCAGGCCTCCAGGGCGCGGCCGAGCCGTGCCAGGTGCGCCTGCACCCGACGACGCGATGCCTGCCAGGCCCTCGCCAGCGGCCACCAGAGATCCCCGGGCGGCAGCCGTCGCATGAGCCGCAACGGGTGGCGACGCCCAGCGGCCCAGGCCGCGACCGAGCCCGCGAGACCCAGGGCCAGCGGCCACAGCAGCCCGGGGAGCTCGGCCAGCGGTGGCCAGCCATGGTTGACGGGCCCATCACCCAGCCACCAGGGCAACGCCAGTGCGGCCAGCAGTGTCGCCAGCCAGGCCAGCGGCATCGGGGCCACCAACGGCGCAAGGCCGTCCTCGCGCGCCTGGCGCTCGCCCTGCCACTGGCACCAGAGGGTGCGGGCCATCAGCACCGTGGTGCCCACCGCCGCCACGGAGAGCCAGGTCACCACGCCCTTCTCGTCGCCCTCGTAAAGCACCGCCTTGAAGGCCCACTTGGTGGCCAGTCCCGAGGCCAGGGCGCCGGTAAGCGACAGCGCCGGCAGCGCCAGCAGGGTCCAGAGCAGCCAGGCCGGCAGGCGCGGCGGGTGCTCGCCGATGCCCACCCCGAGAAACAGCGCCCCCTTGGTCAGGGCGTGGTGGGCGGCGAAGAGCACCACCGCCATCGACAGCGCCGGCCACAGCGAGGGGGCGACGAGCCCCATGGCCACCAGGGCGGTGATCATGCCCATCTGGCTGACGCTGGAGTAGGCCAGCACCGCCTTGGGGTGGCGCTGGCAGACCCCGTAGAGGGCCGCCCCGATGGCGGCCAGCAGGCCGGCCACCAGCATGACCTGTCCGAGCCAGGCGAAGGCCTCACCGGCGCCGGGTTCGCCCAGCGGCAGGGTGGCGAGCCAGCCGACCAGCCCCGCCTTGATCATCGCCCCGCTGAGCACCGCGCTGGCCGGCGTCGGCGCCACCGGGTGGGCCAGCGGCAGCCATAGGTGCAGCCCCACCACCCCCGCCTTGACCCCGAAGCCCAGCCAAAGCAGCAGGCCCATCCAGACGCCGCCGGATGCCTCGAGCATCCCCTCGCGCAGGCCACCCAGGGTGGTGGTGCCGATGCCGCCCGCCCCCCACAACAGTCCGGCCAGGATCAGCCCCTCGCCCAGCACCGCCATCACCAGGTAGGCCAGGCCACCGGTGCGGGCGTCCCGGGTCGCCGAGTGCACCACCAGACCGTAGGCGGCGAAGGTCATCACCGCGAAGCCCAGGTAGAAGCTGGGGATATCCTCGGCGACGAGCAGCAGCAGGTTACCCGAGAGCGTCAACGGCCAGAGCAGTGCGAAGCGCGTCAACCGGGCCTCGGCCGCCCCGTCGCCGGCCATCGCCTTGTCCTGCTCACCGGACAGGTAGCCCCGGGCATAGACCCCCGCCAGCAGCCACAGCAGCGTCGTGACGGCCAGCAATGGGCCCCGCGTGGCGTCCAGTGTCCAGTGTCCGCCGAGCAGCCACCAGTCCAGTGCCAAGGTTCCCTTGTCGACGCCCAAAGCCAGTGCCAGGGCGGGCAGCGGCGCGCTGCACCAGAGCCCGTCGAGCAGAACAGCCGGACGTCCACGATCGGCCAGGGCTGCCAGCAGCGGCACCCGCAGCAGCATCAGCAGCGGCCAGAGCAGCGTGGCAGGTAGGGCAAGTGCAAGAAGCGCATCGCTCATGGCAGGTACTCCGCGCTGGCCACACGGGTTGCCCACTCAAGCGGGCTGAAGGGCATGCCCGCCAGCATGCCGGCCATCAGGCTGAACAGCGCCGTGACCACCGCCGGCACCAGCAGCCAGGCGTGGGTCTCCAGCCGGCCCAGGCGGCGCTCCTCGGGCCACTCCCCCACGCCATGATCGGGTCCGGGACGAAACCACAGCCGGCCGAGGATCGGCAGAAAGTAGGCGGCGTTGAGCAGGCTACTGGCCACCAGCACGGCGATGACCCAAGGCATCCCGGCCTGGATGGCCCCGGTGCCCAGGTACCATTTGCTCAGGAAGCCCACCACCGGCGGCAGGCCGATCATGCCCAGCGCCCCCACCGTGAAGGCCATGCTGGTCAGCGGCATGCGTCGACCGGCACCGTCGAGTTCGTCGATGCGGTGGATGCCGAGCTCCTCGGCGTAGTTGCCGGCACAGAAGAACAGGGTGACCTTCATCAGGCCCTGGTGCAGCAGGTGCGAGAGCGCCGCGATGGTGCCCAGCGGGCCGAACAGGCCGATGCCAAGCACGATGTAGGAGACCTGGCTCACCGTGGAGTAGGCCAGTCGAGGCTTCAGCTCCTGCTGGGCCAGGGCACGCAGCGAGCCGTAGAGGATGGTCACCGACGCCACGGCCACCAGGCCGTTCAGCAGCCCCAGCGAGTCACTCAGCTCGATGCCGTAGACGTCATAGACCAGCCGCACGATGCCGAAGGCACCGGCCTTGACCACCGCCACCGCATGCAGCAGGGCGCTGACCGGCGCCGGCGCCACCATGGCCCGCGGCAGCCAGCCGTGCAGCGGCACCAGGGCCGCCTTGACACCGAACCCGGCAATCAGCACCCAGAAGAGGCCCACCAGCAGCGGCTGGCGGCCGGACCCGAGCTCGGCGAGGATCTCCCTCTCGCCGAAGCGGATGTCCCCGGCCAGGACATGCAGGGTGACCATGCCGACCATCAGCCCCAGTCCGGCGACCAGGGTGTAACGCAGGTAGACCTTGCCCGCCGCCAGTGCCTTCGAGGTCCCCCGGTGCACCACCAGGGGGTAGGTGGAGAGGGTCAGTAGCTCATAGAAGACCAGGAGGGTGAAGAGGTTGCCGGCCAGGCTGATCCCCAGGGTGCTGGCCACGCAGAGGCTGAAGAAGCCGAAGAAGCGCTTGCGGTTGGGGGAGTCCTCCAGGTAGCCGATGGCGTAGACGGTGGTGAGCAGCCAGAGCAGCGAGGAGAGCCCCGCGAACATGATCCCCAGGGCGTCGGCGCGCAGCACGAAGGGCAGTCCCTCGAGCACCGGGAACTCGACGGCATACTCGCGGCCGTGACTGAGTCCCCAGACCATCCAGGCCACCAGGCCGAGCTTGATCAGGGCCGCGCCGAGGTTGAGCCCGGTGCGCGCCCGGAAGGCGCGTTCCGGCAGCAGGAAGATCATCACCGCGGCGAGCAGCGACGTGCCCAGCGTCGCCAGCAGGATCAGCGCACCGCTCATGGCAGCCCCCCTTCCCGCAGCAGGGCCAGCGGCCACTCGGCGCCGAGCCCCAGCGCCAGGGACGCCAGGGCCAGCAGCAGGGCGATCAGGTCCATCCCCGCGGGCAGCGGCCGGAAGTCGTGACGGGGCGCGTCCTCGACGAAGGCGCAGCGAAAGACCCGGAACACGTAGGCGGCCGTCAGCAGGGTGCCGGCCACCAGCACGATGACCCACGGCCACTGCCCGGCGAGGATGGCCGCCTGCAGCAGCAGCCACTTGGCGGTGAAGCCGGCGCTGGGCGGCAGGCCCATCAGGGTCACCGAGGCGAGGCCGAAGGTCATCAGCGAAAGCGGCAGCTGTCGGCTGGTGCCTGCCAGGTCGGCGAGGCGGCTCTGGCCCACGGAGAGCACCAGGTTGCCGGCCGCCATGAACATGGCGGCCTTGGCCAGGGCATGCCCGGCCAGCTGCAGCCAGGTGGCCTGCCAGGCCAGGGTCGCCACCGCCGCCGAGGTGCCGGCCAGCAGCGGGAAGGCCAGCATCAGGTAGCCCAGTTGGCCCACCGTGGACCAGGCCACTACCTGCTTGAGCTCGCTGGCCCGCCAGGCCTGCAGCCCGCCCCACAGTATTGCCAGGGTGCCGAGGCCCCCGAGCAGCCAGGCCGCGGCCACCGCCTCGGGCACCAGCCGCTGCCACAGCTGTATCAGGATGAAGAAGGACGCCTTGACCACCAGTGCCCCGTGCAGGGCACTCACCGGGGTGAAGGCGCTGGCATGCACCGGCACCAGCCAGCCGTGAAGCGGGAAGATCGCCGCCTTGAGCAGCAGGCCAGCGGCCAGCAGGGCCATGGCGATGCCTGTTACCGCTCCCGGCTCCGTAGTGGCCTCCAGCCCTGCCAGGTCCAGCCGGCCCGTGGCTCCCAGCAGCAGCGCCACGCCCAGCAGCCAGGCCAGCGACCCCACCAGGGCATAGAGCAGGTAGCGCATGCCCGCCACGAGCGCATCGCCCGTGCCGGGCAGCAGCATCATGCCCACGGCGGTGAGTCCCATCAGCTCCAGCGCCGCGTAGAGGGTCAGCAGGTCGGCAGCCACCCAGATCAGGCCGAGCGCCGTGGCCAGCCCCCCCAGCAGCGGCCAGAACCCGGCGAAGGCGCGTTCGTCCAGCGCGGTGGCCCGCCGGTGTCCCACCGCATGGGCCGCACTGGCCAGCAGCAGCAGCTGTGTCAGCAACAGCAGAAGGCCCGCCAGTCCGTCCAGGCGCCAGTGGAGCACCAGCCCGCCGGGTGACCAGGTCCCCTCGAGCAGGCCACCCGACGCGACGCGATGCAGCAGCCAGAGGGTCGCCAGCGGCAGCGACGCGCCGGCCAGCAATACCAGCAGCATGCGCCGGGGAGGAAAGCGCCACGCCACCAGCCCCAGCAGCGGCGGGGCCAGCAGCGCCAGCCACAGCACCGCCGCCTCGAGGGGCAGGGACGCCTCCGGCGGCGCACTCATCGGTCGTCTCCTGCCCCGCCGTCCAGGGTCACTCGGCCGTCCAGGGCATGCAGGCGACGCAGCAGAACCGCGCCGAGCACCGAACCGACCAGGGCCACTACCAGCCCCACCAGGATCAGCCCCTGGACCTCCACCAGCTGGCCGGCCAGACCGATCAGCAGCAGGAAGACCCCCGAGCCCAGCACGTTGAAAGCCAGCAGGCGACGCAGCAGATGATGGTGGTGGGCGAAGGCCCAGAGGCCCATCACCATGATGGCCAGCCCCGCGATCAGCAGCGGCCGACGCATCACCTCACTCGGAACGGAGAGCTCGCCGGCACCGAGCAACCCCCATATGGCCCCAGCGGCCAGAGCCAGCCAGGCGAGGGCCGCCAACCAGCGCGCTATAGCCTGGTGGCGGGGGCGAGTTTCATGGTCACGCGAAGGGAGACGAGACCGGGACCCCAGACTGCCCAGCCCGTGGAACAGGGCCATACCGGTCAGCAGCGCGCCCAGCACCGCCTCGGCGAGTGCCAGCCAGGGCGCACCGAGGCGCCACCAAGCCAGCGCCATCAGCAGGGCAAAGGCAATGAAGGCCAGGCAGGCGCGCGGAAGGTAGCGGTCGAGAAGACAGGCCGCCGGCAGGATCACCAGCAGGCCGGCCGGAAGCAGTTCGCCCGACAGCGACACCGCCGACTCAGCGGTCGACGCGGTTGACGGCCTTCTCGATCAGCGCCTCGCTCTCGCTACCGGGGCCCTTCCTCAGCACCGTCTGGGCCTCGTGCCAGAGGCAGATAAAGCGATGGCAGGAGGCGCAGTGCACCTGGTCATCGGGGTTCTTCACCTGGGAGACCCGCATCAGGTGGCTGCCGCAGCTTGGACAGGCGACCGGCAGGCGAAAGTCTTCCGACAGGGACATGGCAATGCTCCTCGTGTTGCAGGGTGGATGATGCCCATCCTGCCGATATCGGCCGCGATTCGCCAGCCGCCCGCCTCTCATCGGCGGGCCTCCTCGCGGATCCGGGGGTAGCCCGGCGATCCCGCCAGTCGATTGCGACCCTCGTGCTTGGCGCGGTAGAGCGCCTGGTCGGCCTGGGACAGCGCCAGGTCGAGGCTGCCTTCCGGCGGCAGCACCGCCAGCCCCAGGCTCACCGTGATCCGCAGCGTGGCGTCCGCCACCTCGAGCTCGATCGCCTCCACGGCGGTGCGCAGGCGATCGAGCACGCCCCAGGCCTCCTCGGGCGAGGTGTCCTCCAGCATGATGGCAAACTCCTCGCCGCCGATGCGGGCGAAGAGGTCATAGGGGCGCAGGCAGTCACGACAGGTCGTGGCGAAGGCCTGGAGGGCCAGGTCACCGACGGCATGGCCATGGGTGTCGTTGAGGCGCTTGAAGTGGTCGATATCGAGCATCGCCAGGGGCACCGAACGGCCCTGGCGGGTGGCATGGGCGCGCACTGCCTCGCCGAAATCGAAGAAGGCCCGGCGATTGAGCGCCCCGGTAAGCATGTCGGTGCTGACCAGGCGCTGGGTGCGCTGCTCCTCCTGCTTGCGCGGGGTGATGTCGATCAGCAGGCCGTCCCACAGGGTGGTGCCGTCACGCCGGCGCGAGGGGCTGGCCCGGCCCTCGAGCCAGCGGACGCCGTCGGCCGTCTCGAGGCGGAACTCCAGCCACCAGGGCTCCTGGCTCACCGCCGACTGGGCCAGGGAGGTGGTCAGGGCAGCCCGGTCCTCGGCCTGGACCCGCTCAAGCAGCGTATCGGCGCGCTCCATCACCGAGCGCGGTGAGAGGCCCGCCAGCGCGCGCAGCCCGTCGCCGAGATAGAGGAAGTCGAGCCCCCCCCGGGCATCCTGGCGAAGCTGGAAGACCACCCCCGGGAGCCGCGATAGGGTCCCCTGGAGACGCTCCAGCAGGGCATGGTCGTGAAGGGCCTTCTGCCGCAGTTCCGTGATGTCGTGGAGGGTCACCAGCAGCCGCAGGGGCTCGCCCCGGCCTACCTCCAGGAGCTGGAAGACGCCATCCTGGTGAATCAGACGGCCATCGGCCCGACGGCACAGCAGTGCGCCCCGCCAGGACCGGCGACGCGCGACGCAGTGGGCCAGGGCATGGCTGATGTCACCGTGCAGCGGGTCCACGTCCAGGCAGGTGACGCGGCGACCGACCAGGGTCTCGGCCGGATGGCCACTATGCGCCTCGAAGCCCGGATTGACCCGCAGGATAACCCCGTGGGCATCGGTGAGCACGACGACACCCGGGAAGCAGTCCAGCAGCGCCTCGGCCAGCGGCTCCTGCTCCCCCCTGTGCGATCTCCATGTTCGCCACATGTCCCTGATTCGCGCCATGCCCCGCACCCTGGGGATCCCCGCATCGGTTTCGTAGGGAGGGGCCTCCCGCCCCATCACCCCCCCTACCCTACCCCAGGATGGCAGACGGCACATGGAAAAATGACGATGTCGGGCCCCGCCTAGAGTTTCAGCCGATCCGCCACATAGTCGGCGTCCTTGTCGCCGCGGCCGGAGAGGTTGACCAGGATATGCTGGTCGGCCGGCAGGGTTGGCGCCACGCGCATCGCCCAGGCTACGGCATGGGCGCTCTCCAGGGCCGGGATGATGCCCTCGACGCGGGAGAGGGTCAGGAAGGCTTCCAGGCACTCGTCGTCGCTGGCGCTCTGGTAGTCCACCCGGCCCTGCTCCTTGAGGTAGCTGTGCTGCGGCCCCACGCCCGGATAGTCGAGGCCCGAGGCGATGGAGTGCACCGCCATGGGGTTGCCGGCCTCGTCCTCCAGCACGTAGCAGGCCATGCCATGGATCTCGCCGGGCCGGCCCAGGGTCAGGGTGGCGGAGTGACGCGGGGTGTCGAGCCCCTCGCCGGCCGGCTCCACGCCCACCAGGTGCACGTCCTCGTCCTCGAGGAAGGCGGTGAACATGCCGATGGCGTTGGAGCCGCCGCCCACGCAGGCGGCCACGTGGTCGGGCAGGCGACCATGGCGCGCCAGGAACTGCTCGCGGGCCTCGCGGCCGATGATCGACTGGAAGTCGCGCACCATCTTCGGGAAGGGGTGCGGCCCCACCACCGAGCCGATGGCATAGATGAAGTGCTGCGGGTCCTTTAGGTACTCCTCGAAGGCGCTGTCCACGGCATCCTTGAGGGTCGCCGTGCCGCGGGTCACCGGAATCAGGGTAGCCCCCAGGATCTTCATCTTGGTGACGTTGGGATGCTCCTTCTCGATGTCCACCTGCCCCATGTGGATCTCGCAGGGGATGCCCACCAGGGCGCAGGCGGTGGCCAGCGCCACGCCGTGCTGGCCGGCGCCGGTCTCGGCGATCACCTTGGTCTTGCCCATGAACTTGGCGAGCAGCGCCTCGCCCAGGCAGTGATTGATCTTGTGGGCCCCGGTGTGGTTGAGGTCCTCGCGCTTGAGGTGGATCTGGGCGCCGCCCAGCTTCTCGGAAAGCCGCCGGGCGTGGAAGATCGGGCTGGGGCGCCCCACGTAGTCGGCGAAGAGGCCCTCCAACTCGGTGCGGAAATCCTCGCGGACGCGGATCTCCTCGTAGGCGGCGTCGATCTCGTCCATCACCGCCTTGAGCTCGGGCGGGATCAGCTGGCCGCCGAAACGGCCGAAGTAGCCCTGGGCATCGGGGAGGTTGGCGAAGGGGGAAGTGCTCATGGTCTCGGTCCTGACGGCATGCGGAATAACGGCCTGCCATCCTGCCCCGCCCTCCCGACGCTGTCGAGGCGACCTTCGCCGAAGCCTCAGGCCGCCAGCCAGAGCCCGAGGTTGAGCAGTGCCAGGCTGCCCAGCAGCAGTGCAACATTCAGTCCCAGCCACGGCAGCAGCGGCGCTGGGTCGCCGGGCGACACCTCGGCTGGCAGGCGCCAGAGCCCCATCGCCAGTCGCAGCGCCGCCGGGGCGGCCAGCCACATCAGCAAGGCCCAGGCGGGCAGCCAGCCGCCCAGCCAGGCCAGCGGGACCACCGCGAAGGCAACAAGCACCAGGGCCGCCACCAGGCGCGCCGCGTGCCTCGGCCCCAGCACGATGGCCAGGTGGTGGCGCCCGGCCAGTCGGTCAGGCTCGATATCCGGCAACTGGTTGGCCAGCAGCAGCGCGCTGACCATCAGGGTCGGCACCAGCGAGGCGGACAGGGCCGTGGCGGAGAAGGCCCCGGTGAGCGCCTGGTTCGCGCCCACCACCATCAGGGTGCCGAAGCCGATTCCCGGCGCGGCCAGGCAGAGCCAGGGGCGGCGGGTCAGCCAGCCGGTATAGGCCACCACCAGCGCCATGCCGAGCAGCCCATAGAGCAGCATGACCGGCCCCGAGTGCCACAGGAACCAGCTACCGATGGCCACCACCCCGGCCAGGCAGGCGAAGGCGGCGCGGCGCACGGCCTCCGCCGCCGCGGGGTGCCGAGGCAGCGAACCGCTGCCGCCCGAGAAGGGCGTGCGGACGGTGGTGGCATCCAGGCCGCTGACGAAGTCGTGATGCTCGTTGAACAGGTTCACCGCGGCGTGGGCCAGCAGGGCGGCGAGCAGCACCAGCAGGATCGCGTGCCCCTCGGGGGCGTGGCCGTCGTGCCAGGCGGTGGTCACCGCCAGGCCTGCGCAGAGCGGCGAGAGCACCAGGAAGTTCGGGCGCGTACTGCGCCAGCAGGCGAGCAGCCCGGCGGTCGGGGACGTGGTGGCCGTCATGGGACACTCATGGGCATGGAACGGAGCCCCTCAGCGGGCAAGGCGCTCGGCGAACCAGCGGCCGATGTCACCGACCTGCTGCGGGCAGAGCGCGTGGGCCATGGGATAGCGGCGATAATGCGCCGGATAGCCCAGCGATTCGACCTGCTCGTAGCCGGCCTTGCCCAGCGACTCGGGGACCACCGGGTCGAAGCTGCCGTGGTGCACCTCGATGGGCAGACCGCGGTTGGCCTCGGAGAGTGTGATGCTGTCGGCCGTGGCGAAGTAGGTGGAGAGCGCCAGCAGGCCACCCAGCGGCGCCTCGAAGGAGAGGGCCGCCTGGTAGGCCACCGCCCCGCCCTGGGAGAAGCCCGCCAGGATGATGCGACGACTGTCGATGCCGTGCTCGATCTGCTCCCGCACCAGGGCCTGGATGCGCTCGGCGGAGGCCATCAGCTGGGGCTCGTCGATCTGGCGGTCGAGGCTCATCTCCTTGATGTCGTACCAGGCCGGCATGACCATGCCGCCGTTGATGGTCACCGGCAGGCGCGGCGCATGGGGCAGGATGAAGCGCACGGCGGCATCGTCGGGCAGGGGCAGCGCCGGCACCAGCGGTTCGAAATCATGGCCGTCGGCGCCCAGGCCATGGAGGATGAAGACGCAGGCGTCCGCGGGCTTGCCGTTTCTCGGCTCGATGATCAGTTCGCCGGGGTGGTTCATGGGGTCGTCTCCAGGGCCGCTCAGGGGATCGGTCAAAGGTCGACACCCTACCGCAAACGCCGCCCGGCGGCGAGCGCGCTCAGAAGGGCCAGATCAGCGGGATCAGGGCCAGGGCCACCGCGGCGGTCAGCAGGTTCAGGAGCCCCCCGAGGCGCAGGAAGTCACCGAAGCGGTAGCCACCGGGGCCGAAGACCATCAGGTTGGTCTGGTAGCCGATGGGCGTCAGGAAGCTGGCCGAGGCGGCGAACATCACCGCGACTACATAGGGCATGGGGCTCACGCCGAGGCTCTCGGCACTGGCCATGACCACCGGGAAGGTGATCACCGCGGCAGCATTGTTGGTGACAAGTTCGGTGAGAAGCGCGACCAGCAGGTAAGTGCCGATCAGCAGCAACAGCGGGTTGCCGCCGGCGAGCCCCAGGGCCAGGTCGGCCAGGCTGGCCGCCGCCCCCGAACTTTCCAGCGCTGCCCCGAGACCGAAGGAGGCGGCGATGGTCAGCAGCACCTGGGTGTCCAGCCCCCGCTTGGCCGCCCCCACCGTGCAGCAGCCGGTACCCAGCGCCAGGGCCGCGCCCAGCATGGCGGCATTCATCATGCTGGTCACGCCCAGGGTGGCCAGCACCACCACGCCGGCCAGGATGCCCCAGGCCAGCCCGGCCTTCTCGTGGATCGGGCGGGCCGAGCCGTTGACCTTGCTGATCAGCAGGAAGTCGCGCGACTGGCGATGCCGCTCGATGAAGGGCGGGCGCGCCTCCAGCAGCAGCACGTCGGCGGGCTGCAGGCGGATCTGGCCGAGGTTGCCGGCGACCCGCTCGCCGCCGCGGCACACCGCCAGCACGGCGGCACCATAGAGGGTCCGGAAGTGGCCGTCGCGAATGCGCCGGCCGATGAACTGGCACTGGTCGGAGACCACTGCCTCCACCAGGCGGCGCTCCTTGAAGTCCTTCTCGAGGCTCGACTCGCCCTGCCGGGTCGGCACCAGGCCGCGGATCTGCTGCAGCTCCACGGCTCCCTCGCTGGTGCCGGCAAAGACCAGCCGGTCACCGCCCTTGAGTCGCTCGCCCGGCCCCACCACGCTGACGATGTTGCCCTCGCGCTCGATCTCGACCAGGAACAGCTCCTGGAGGTGGCGCAGCCCGGCCTCCTCCACCGTGCGATCGACCAGCGGGCCGCCGGCGTCCACCTCCATCTCGATGGTGAACTCGCGGGGGTTCTCGAAGACCGCCTCCGCCCCGCGCCTTGCCGGCAGCAGCCGCGGGCCCAGCAGGACCAGATAGGCCAGGCCCACCACCGCCACCGGCAGCCCCACCCAGGCGATGTCGAACAGCCCCATGGCCAGGGACGGGTCGCGATCGATCAGCAGGCCATGCACGACCAGGTTGGTGCTGGTGCCGAACAGGGTGATGGTACCGCCGAGGATCGAGGCGAAACTGAGCGGCATCAGCAGGCGATGCGCCGGCACGGAGATTCGCCGGCTCCAGCTCAGCACGGCGGGGATGAAGGTCGCCACCACGGGGGTGTTGTTGAGCACACCGCTCAGCGAGGCCACCGGCAGCAGCAGGCGCACCAGCGCCCGTCCCTCGCTGCGGGGGCGCCCCAGCACATGGCGGATGATCAGGTCGATGCCGCCGGTCTCGCGGATGCTGGTGACCAGCACGTACATGAAGGCCACGGTGAACAGGCCCGTGCTGGAGAAGCCCGCCAGGGCCTGGCCGGGGTCGATTACCCCCAGGGTCAGCAGCAGGATCACCGCACCGAGCAGCACGATGTCGGGGCCCACGCGCGAGAAGGCCATCAGCGGGAAGACGGCGATGACGACGGCGAGAGAGAGCCAGGCATCCAGCGGCATGGGCAGATCCGGTGACGAAGGGGAAAGGGCCCATTGTGACCGCCACCAGTTATTCTAAAAAGTTATTTTTAGAAATCTTTCTATATTTTATTGGAATATAAGAGCCTAAGGCCCCACAACGAGAAAGGCCCGCTTTCGCGGGCCTTTCTCACCTGCCGTTAGGCAGTCACATCTAGGTCGGTCGACGTTCAGCCGATGACCTGGATGTTGGAAGCCTGGAGGCCTTTCTTGCCCTGGGTGACGTCGAAGGAGACCTTCTGACCGTCTTGCAGGGACTTGAAGCCTTCAGCCTTGATCTCGGAGAAGTGAGCGAACAGGTCGTCACCGTTGTCGTCCGGAGAAATGAAGCCGAAGCCTTTGGTGTCGTTGAACCACTTGACGGTACCGGTAGCCATTATCGAATTCCTCGAATAGCGTTAGATTGTGCCGGGAAATACCCGAGTTGCAGTGGGTAAAACAAGAAACTTTCACCGGGAAATCGACGCCATGAGCTTTCGATGACCACTTGCGATGTTCCACTTGCTAACCAACTGCGGGCATAGTGCGCCGTTGCCGTGCGCAGGTCAAACACTATTTGCGGCGGATGACAGGAATATTGCCACCCACGTTATTGGCTACCAGGAAGCGCCTGGACACGCCCGAGCCTGCTGGCCGGTTCACCGGGACGTCCGAATGCCCAAGTCCATGACGCCATCGGCGGCAAGGGAGCCCGCGTCGGCAACACCTTCGCCGATCTGACAACGGCAGGCCCTGGCCTGTCGTTGTCAGATCGGGGATACGGCTGTTTACGCCCCGCCCATGATCCAGCGTGCGGCCTTCTCGGCGATCATCAGCGTCGGCGAGTTGGTGTTGCCGCTGGTGATGGTGGGCATGACGCCTGCATCCACCACGCGCAGCCCCGCCACCCCGTGCACCCGCAGGCGAGCATCCACCACCGCCATGGGGTCATCATCGCGCCCCATCTTCGTGGTGCCCACCGGGTGGAAGATGGTGGTGCCGATATCCCCCGCCAGGCGGGCCAGGTCATCGTCACTCTGGTACTCCAGGCCAGGCTTGACCTCCTCTGGCGAATACCTCGCGAAGGCCGGCTGCTCGGCGATGCGCCGCGTGACCCGCAGCGAGTCCGCCGCCACCTTGCGATCCTCGGGGGTGCTCAGGTAGTTGGGCGCGATGGCCGGGGCCTGGCGCGGGTCGGCGCTCTTGATACGCACCGTGCCGCGGCTGGTCGGGTTGAGGTTGCACACGCTCGCCGTGATCGCCGGGAAGTCGTGCAGCGGCTGGCCGAAGGCCTCGAGGCTCAGCGGCTGGACGTGGTACTCGATGTTGGGATGTTGGTACTCGTCGGAGCTGCGCGTGAAGGCACACAGCTGCGAGGGCGCCATGCTCATGGGGCCGGAGCGCTTGAGCAGGTACTCGAGCCCGATGCCCGCCTTGCCGACCAGCGAGTTGGCCATGGTGTTGAGGGTCTTGGCACCCTTCACCCGATACACCGAGCGGATCTGCAGGTGGTCCTGGAGGTTCTCTCCTACCCCCGGCAGGTCATGGACCACCGGGATGTCGTGCTGGCGCAGCAGGTCGGCCGGGCCGATGCCAGAGAGCTGCAGCAGCTGCGGCGAGCCGATGGCACCCGCGGAGAGGATCACCTCGCGGCCGGCCTGCACCGTGATTGCTTTCCCGCCGCGCTCGAGGCGCACGCCGGTGCAGCGCGGCGTGTCGCCCCGGCCGGTCTCGAGCTCGAGCCCCAGCACCTGGGTGGAGTGCCACAGGGTCAGGTTGTCGCGCTTCTCGGCCCCGCGCAGGAAGGCCTTGGAGGTGTTCCAGCGCCAGCCCGAGCGCTGGTTGACCTCGAAGTAGTCGACTCCCTCGTTGTCACCGCGGTTGAAATCGCGGGTCCGCGGGATGCCGGCCTCCACGGCCGCGGTGGCAAAGTCATCGAGCACCTGCCACTTGAGGCGCTGCTTCTCCACCCGCCACTCGCCGCCGTGGCCATGGAAGTCGCGGTGGGCAGCGTCGGCATCGCCGCCGGCGTCCAGGCGGTGGTGGTCCTCGTGCCTCATGAAGTCGGGCAGGCAGTTCTCCCAGCGCCAGGCCTCGTCGCCGGTGGCCTCGGCCCAACCGTCATAGTCGCGCGACTGGCCGCGGATATAGAGCATGCCATTGATGCTGGAGCAGCCGCCGAGGGTCTTGCCGCGGGGATAGATCAGCGAGCGGCCGTTGAGCCCGGGGTCGGCCTCGGTGCGAAAGCACCAGTCGGTGCGCGGGTTGTTGATACAGTAGAGGTAACCCACCGGGATGTGGATCCAGTGGTAGTTGTCGCGACCACCCGCCTCGATCAGCAGCACCCGGTTGGCCGGGTCGGCGCTCAGGCGGTTGGCCAGCAGGCAGCCGGCGGTGCCGGCTCCCACCACGATATAGTCGAATTCCTGGTCAGCCATGGCGTGCTCTCAAGTCGCAATAGGCTCGAGGCTACCCCGTCGACAGCGCCCCCTCGCAACGCTGTCGACGGCGCCTCTCACCCGCGCGATGGTAGTCAGTATTATTTATGCGTCGGCATGGCGAACTCAGACCCGCCATGTATGGAGTCCGACCAGCGCTGCATGATCGACTTCTGCCTGGTGTAGAAGCGCACCCCCTCCTCGCCGTAGGCGTGGGTGTCGCCGAACAGCGAGCGCTTCCAGCCACCGAAGCCATGCCAGGCCATGGGCACCGGGATCGGCACGTTGATGCCGACCATGCCCACCTGTATGCGGCGCCCGAACTCGCGGGCCACGCTACCGCTCTCGGTGAAGCAGCTCACGCCGTTGCCGAACTCGTGGTCGTTGATCAGCTGGATGGCGGTGGCGATGTCGGGCACCCGCACGCAGGCCAGCACCGGGCCGAAGATCTCTTCCTTGTAGATGGTCATCTCCGGAGTGACGTGGTCAAACAGCGAGCCGCCCATCCAGAAGCCCTCGGCGCAATCGTCGCCGGTACCGCTGGCATCGAAGTCACGGCCGTCGACGACCAGGTCGGCCCCCTCGCTCACGCCCTTCTCGATATAGCCGGTGATGCGCTGGTGTGCCTGGGCGGTGACGATGGGCCCCATCTCGGCATCCAGCTCCAGGCCATTCTTGACCTTGAGTGCGCGCGCCCGCTCGGCCAGGCGCGGTACCAGCTCGTCGGCCACGTCACCCACCAGCACCGCCACGCTGATCGCCATGCAGCGCTCACCGGCGCTGCCGTAGGCGGCGCCGGTGAGCGCATCCACGGCCTTGTCGAGGTCGGCATCGGGCATCACCACCATGTGGTTCTTGGCGCCGCCCAGGGCCTGGACGCGCTTGCCGTGACGGGCCCCCCGCTCGTAGATCAGGTTGGCAATCGGTGTGGAGCCGACGAAGGAGAGTGCCTTGACGTCGGGGTGGTCGAGGAGCGCCTCCACGGACTCCTTGTCGCCCTGCACCACGTTGAAGACGCCATCCGGCAGCCCCGCCTGCTTGAGCAGCTCGGCGATCAGCAGCGAGGCACTGGGGTCCAGCGGACTCGGCTTGAGGATGAAGCTGTTGCCACAGGCGATGGCCACCGGGAACATCCACATCGGCACCATGGCCGGGAAGTTGAAGGGGGTGACGCCGGCGACCACGCCCAGCGGCTGGCGCAGGGTCCAGTTGTCGATGCCGGTGCTGACCTGCTCGGTGTAGTCGCCCTTGAGCAGCTGCGGGATGCCGCAGGCGAACTCGACGATGTCGATGCCGCGCGCCACCTCACCCTGGGCATCGGTGAACACCTTGCCATGCTCCAGGGTGATCGCCCGCGCCAGCTCATCCTTGTGCTCGTTGAGCAGCTGGAGGAACTTGAACATCACCCGTGCGCGGCGGATCGGCGGGGTATCGGCCCAGGCCGGGAAGGCGGCCTTGGCGGCGTCCACCGCCGTGGCCACATCGGCCTGGGAGGCCAGGGCCACCTGGCCGGTCACCTGGCCGGTGGCCGGGTTGGTCACGGCCTGGTGCTGGCCAGACTCGCCGGCTGACATTTGCCCATTGATATAATGCTGGATGCTGGCTGTGCTCATGGCGGCCTCGTCTCGTCGTTGTCGGAATCGGGGATGAACGTCCGTTGTCGGGGGTGGGGCGTGACAGAATCGACCCCATTGGCGCCTAGACTAGCCCCATCGTCATCAGGATCAATTGAGTTATTCAAAACCAGCGTATAAGTTTGGCTGATATCACTCCACCGAGGAGGCGACACCGTGCAGGACCTCCAGACCCTGCGTGCCTTCGTCACCGTGGCCCGGGAAGGCAGCGTCTCCCGCGCCGCCGAGCGCCTGCACCTGACCCAGCCCGCGGTGAGCCTGAAGCTCAAGCAGTTCCAGGCGGGCCTCGCCCTCACGCTGTTCCAGCGCCGCCCCCAGGGGCTGGAACTCACCGCAGACGGTCGAGCGCTGCTGCCCGCCGCCGAGAAGGCGCTGGCGGCCATGGCCGCCTTCGAGCAGAACGCCCGGGCCCTGCACAGCACGCTGCGGGGCCGGCTGAAGATCGGCACCATCGTCGACCCGGAGTTCATCCGTCTGGGGGCCTTCCTGCGTCGCCTGGTGGAGCGTGCCCCGCAGCTCGAGACCGAGCTGCACCACGGCATGAGCGGCACCGTGCTGGAGTGGGTGCGTCGCGGTGAGCTGGACGTCGGCTTCTTCCTGGCGTCGCCCGGCGAGGGGCCGGGCGTCGTGGAGATCGCCCATTGCGAGCTCACCCACTTCGACTACCACGTGATCGCCCCGGCCGGCTGGGGCAGCCGCCTGGCCGGCGCCGACTGGCCCCGGCTCGCCACCCTGCCGTGGATCACCACGCCCGAGAATTCCGCCCATCACCGCCTCCTGCATGGCGTGCTCGACCCGCTGGGCATCGTGCCCAACGGCGTGGCCCAGGTGGACCAGGAGGCCTGCATGCTCGACCTGGTGCGCGCCGGCGTGGGTCTCAGCCTGGC
>NZ_JAWSUJ010000049.1:0-30107 GCF_033549285.1 Halomonas sp. | reverse complement strand
GGGGCCGGGCGGCTGGCCAGCCAGGCGCGAGCGGCGGGCATTGAGCGGCTGGTGCTGGTCTCGGGGATAGGCGCCCGACACGACTCGTCCTCGGCCTACGTGCGGGCCCGCGCCCGGGGCGAGGATGCGGTGCTCCAGGCCATGCCCAAGGCCATCATCGTGCGGCCGAGCGTGCTGTTCGGCCCCGGGGACGCCTTCCTCACCGGCCTGGAGGGCCTCACCCGGCTTCCGCTGATCCCGCTGTTCGGCCGCGGCACGACCCGGCTGCAGCCGGTACACGTGGTCGACGTGGCACGGGCCATCGCCCGGCTCACCGGCCAGCCCGCCACCGAGCGGCGCCTCTTCGAGTTGGGCGGCCCCGAGGTGCTGAGCTACCGCGAGATCCTCGAGACACTGCTCGCCCACCTGCAGCGCGAGCGGCCGCTGGTGCCACTCCCCTTCCTCGCCTGGCGGCTGCTGGCGGCCCTGGCCACCTGGCTGCCCGGCCCGCCACTGACCCGCGACCAGGTGATCCTGATGCAGGCGGACAACGTCGCCGACGAGGACGTCGGCAGCTTCCAGGACCTGGGCATCCTGCCCCGCTCGCTGCGCGAGAGCCTGCCCAACTGCCTGACGTCCTACGGTTCCTGACCGCTGGGGCTCGCCAGGCTCGGGATCCCGCGTCTATGCTGCAGCCATGAAACTCTTCTCTCTCAACGCCAGCCGCCCCTTCGGCGAGAAGGTGGCCCAGTCGCTTGGCATATCGCTTGCCGAACACGAGGAACGCGACTTCGAGGACGGCGAGCACAAGGCGCGACCGCTGGAAAGCGTGCGCGGCGAGGATGTCTATGTCCTGCAGAGCCTCAATGGCGACCCGGAACAGGGGGTCAACGAACGGCTCTGCCGACTGCTGTTCTTCCTGGGCACCGTCCGCGATGCGGGAGCCGCACGGGTGACCGCCGTGATCCCCTATATGGCCTATGCACGCAAGGACCGCAGGACCAAGCCCCGAGACCCGCTCACCTCCCGCTATCTGGCCATGCTGCTGGAGGCCATGGGCATCGATGCCGTCATGACGCTGGACGTGCACAATCCCGCGGCGTTCCAGAACGCCTTCCGCTGCCCTACCCACACCCTCGATACCCGTCGCCTGTTCGCCGATCACATGCGGGAGCGCTGCGGCGACGGACCGGTGGTGGTGGCCTCCCCGGACCCGGGCGGCGTGAAGCGGGCGCAGGGCTTCAGGGAAATGCTCGCGCCCATGCTGGGTCGCGAAGTCGGCTCGGCCTTCATGGAGAAGCGTCGCAGCGAGGGCAAGGTCAGCGGCACCCTGCTGACCGGTGAGGTCGAAGGGGCCAGGGTGCTGGTCGTGGATGACCTGATCAGCTCGGGTGGCACCCTGCTGCGCGCCGCCCGGGCCTGCCTGGACCGGGGCGCAAGGGAGGTATACGGCCTGGCGGCACACGGCCTGTTCGTCGGCGATGCCGACAGGGTGGTCAGCGACCCGCAGCTGACCAGGCTGGTGGTGACCGACACTGTCCCGCCGACCCGTCTGGACGCCGGCGTCGCCAGCCAACACCTCGAGGTGGTCAGCGCCGCTCCGCTCTTTGCCGAGGCCATCCGCCGCGTCCATGAGAATGGCTCGCTCACCGATCTGCTCGAGGGTCCTGCATAACGGCAGCTCCCTCCTTGCCCCCGATAGCCAGGGATCCGTGCAGGGGCATTGCTAGTCCAGTTCGCGACAGGCCCGCAGCCCCAGCGCCAGGTACTCCCTGGCCTGCGGCTCCCACTTGTCCGGGGTACGCGGATCCGGTTCGAGCAGGTGGGAGAGGGAGAGGCGTGCCCTGAGACAGGCACGATAGGCCGTATAGAAGGCCAGCAACCGCTTGTCTGGCCGGTCCTGGAGCGTCCGGGCGCATTCGCCGACCAGTCGCTCGAGTATCCAGGCAGCCCCGAGTCGCTCGCACTCGAGCCCCAGGAAACACAGTTCGTCGAAGGGGTCCACCAGCCGCAGGGGACGGCTGAATTCGAGGCAGTCGATGACAACGGGGGGATCGGAGAGGCAGACATGCTCGGGGCGCAGGTCACCATGCCCCTCGACGATCCTCCCCTGGCGAGGGCGGTCCCCCAGCAGGTCGGGCTCTTCCTCGAGCAGGCGGTCGAGACGGTCGAGCATCGACGTCACCCCATCGCTTGCCAGGGAGAATCGCGAATCCGCGATGACCTCGCGGTTGCGGTCGAGTTCGCGCTGGAAGCGATCCCGGTAGGTTTCCGCCGACATCTCGACCGGCTCGAGCCCCCGGTAAAAGGCGGCGAGCCGCCGGGCGACCCGGGTCACCATGGTCCCGGTGACGGTGTCCCGAGATAGCGCCACATCCAGCATGAGGTGCTCGGGCAGCCGCTTCATCACGACCAGCCAGTCGACCACTTCGCCCTCACCATCGAGCACCAGCCTGCCCGCGGGATCGACTCGCAAGGCTGCCACCCCGAGGTAGACCTCCGGCGCCAGGCGACGATTGAGCCGGACCTCCTCGTGACAGAGCACCTCGCGGTCGCGCAGGAAGTGACAGTCACGATGCCTGTACTCGACGGGTTTCTTGAGCTTGTAGACGCGATTCCCCGCCAGGAAGACCCAGGCCATGTGGGTCTCCCGGACATCGACCTCACCCTCGAACCCGGGGTAAGCCCGGGCACTCGACAGGAACGCGACCTTGTCCCGGAGTGACACATCGTTGGCAGCCGCAGCAGCCTTGTGGGATGAATCCTCGGCCATGGGGGTGCTCCTCCCGTCGTGGCGAGAGGGTATCACACCTTCTTGACGAACTCGGACTTGAGCTTCATGGCCCCGATGCCCTCGATCCGGCAGTCGATATCGTGGTCGCCGTCGACCAGGCGGATGCCCTTGACCTTGGTCCCGACCTTCACCACCGAAGAGCTGCCCTTGACCTTGAGGTCCTTGATCACCGTGACCGTGTCACCATCGGCCAGGGGGTTGCCGTTGGCATCGAGGACCACCACCTCCTCCCCGGCCGGCTCGGTGCCGACGTCCCTCGACCACTCGTGGCCGCACTCCGGACAGACGAGCTGGATGCCATCGTCGTAGGTGAACTCGGAGCCGCACTCGGGGCAGTTGGGCAGATCGCTCATGATCGGGTCCTGTGCTGTGAAGAGGGCGGCAAGCCTACACCGACCGGCCCCGTCGCTCCAGTCCGGCCATCGCCGTGGCGCGCCCCTGCCGGTATGCTCGAGGGAGCCATCACCCACAGGACGAGGAGAGAGGATGAAGGTCGCGATCATGGGCAGCGGCGGCGTCGGGGGCTACTTCGGCGCCCGCCTGGCACAGGCCGGCGAGGAGGTCACCTTCATCGCCAGGGGCGAGCACCTGGCGGCAATCCGCCACCACGGCCTCGCGGTTTCCAGCATCGAGGGCGACGTCACCCTCGACCCGGCCAGGGCCACCGACGACCCGGCCGAGGTGGGCGTCGTGGACGCGGTGATCGTGGCGGTGAAGGCCTGGCAGGTCCTCGAGGCCGCCGAGGCGATCAGGCCGATGGTCGGCCCCAAGACCCTGGTGCTGCCGCTGGAGAACGGCGTCGAGGCGGCCGCCACCCTGGCCGAGGTGCTCGGCGAGGCGCCAGTGCTCGAGGGCCTGTGCGGCATCCTCGCCTGGCGCGAAGCGCCGGGCCGCATCCGCCACGCGGGCGTATCGCCCTTCGTGCGCCTGGGCACGCGGCACCCCGGCCAGGAAGATGGGGCCCGGCGCCTGCGCGACGCCCTGGACAGGGCCCCGGGCGTCAGCGGCGAGATGCCCGACGACATCCAGACCGCGGTATGGAGCAAGTTCCTGTTCATCTGCGCGATGAGCGGCATCGGCGCCGTCACCCGGGCGCCCATCGGGGTGACCCGCACGCTCCCCGAGACCCGCTCGCTGACCGAGCGCCTGCTTGCCGAGATCGAGGAAGTGGCTCGGGCCCGTGGGGTGGCGCTGCCCGAGGACGCGGTGACGCGGGCCCTGAGGTTCATCGACTCGCTGCCGGCCGAGAGCACCGCCTCCATGCAGCGCGACATCATGGCGGGCCACCCCTCCGAGCTGGAGGCCCAGAACGGTGCCGTGGTGCGGCTGGGCCGCGAGGCCGGTGTCCCCACCCCGGTCAACGCCATGATCCATGCCGCCCTGCTGCCTCAGGAGCGGGCGGCACGCGGCGACGACTTCCCCGGGTAGGCCGGGCTCAGTCGCCCAGGGCTGAGAGCCGGTCGGCCTGGACGACCTCGATCCAGTAGCCGTCGACGTCCTTGACGAAGACCACGTCCTTCATCTTGCCCTGGTCCGAGCGCTTGACGAACTCCACCTGGTTGGCGTCGAACCAGGCCTCGGCCGCCTCCAGGTCCGGTACCGAGAAGCAGATGTGGCCGAAGCCCTGGGGCTCGGCATTGCCGTCGTGATAGATGCGCCCCTCCTGGCTCTCGGTTCCCCAGTTGTGGGTCAGTTCCAGCACGCCGCGCTGGCTGAAGGTCCAGACGGTGCGCTCACCGGTTTCCTCGGGGACGGTCTCGCCGGCTTCCGGCCTTGCCAGGAAGTAGAGCGAGAACTGCATCTCCTCGAAGTCGAGCCGGCGCAGCACCCGCATGCCGAACACCCGGGTATAGAAGCCCAGGGATGCCTCGGGGTCCTTGACCCTGAGCATGGTGTGGTTGAGGCGAAAGCCCTCGGTCTCGGGGGGTGGCGCCTGGACGCCGGGATACTGCTCACCTGCAAAGCTCATGTCACAACTCCTTGATCGATGACATCTAGGGGCCAGAGACGCGCCTGATGCTGCCAGGCGCGTCATGGACGCGTGTCAGACCTCGCCCTGCCGCATCAGCTGACCGATGTGCTCGGCCTGGCGGATGGCCAGCGACACGATGGTCAGGGTGGGGTTCTCCGCCGCAGAGGTGGTGAACTGACTGCCGTCGGAGATGAAGAGGTTGGGGATCTCGTGGGCCTGGCCATAGGCGTTGCAGACGCCATCCTCGGGGCGTTCGCTCATCCGGCAGGTGCCGAGGTTATGGGTCGAGGGGTAAGGCGGCACCTCATAGATATCCCGGGCCCCCACCGAGCGGTAGAGTTCGGCGCCCTGACGGTAGCCGTGTTCGCGCATGGCGATGTCGTTGGGGTGGTCGTCGTAGTGGACGTTGGCCACCGGCAGCCCGTAGCGGTCGGTGACGTCGGGGTTGAGGGTCACGCGGTTGCTCGCCTGGGGCAGGTCCTCGCCCACCAGCCACATGCCGGCCATGTTCTCGTACTGGTCGAGCGCGCCGGTGAAGCGCGGCCCCCAGGCACCGGGGTCGAGGAAGGCGGCCATGAAGGGCAGGCCCAGGGCCAGGGTCTCCATCTCGTAGCCGCCGACGAAGCCCCGCGTGGGGTCATGGCCCGCCTCGTCGGAGACGATGCCGGCCATGGTGGTGCCGCGGTACATGTGCACGGGCTCGTCGAAGGTGGCGTAGACCGAGCCGGTCATGTGACGCATGTAGTTGCGCCCCACCTGGCCCGAGCCGTTGGCGAGCCCCTCCGGGAACAGCGTGCTGGCCGAGTTGAGCAGCAGGCGCGGCGTCTCCAGGGAGTTGCCGGCCACCGCCACCAGCCGCGCCTGCTGGCGCTGCTCGTTGCCCTCGGCATCGAAGTAGACCACCGCCGTGACCTTGCCGCTGTCATCGTGCTCGATGCGCGCCACGTGGGACTCCGGCCGCAGCTCCAGATGGCCGGTGGCGATGCCCTCGGGCAGCTCGGTATAGAGGGTCGACCACTTGGCGCCGGTCGTGCAGCCCTGGAAGCAGAAGCCGCGCTGCTGGCAGGCGCTGCGTCCATCGCGCGGCTCGCTGTTGATGGCCATGTGCCCGGTATTGCACGAATAGCCGAGGTTCTTCGCGCCGGCGTACATCACCTTGAAGTTGTTGTTGCCGGGCAGCCCCTTGTTGCCGTTGGTGCGGGTCACCCCCATGCGCCGCTCGGCGCGGTCGTAGTAGGGCGCCAGGTCGTCGTAGGTGAGCGGCCAGTCGAGCAGGTTGGCACCCTCGATCTCCCCGTAGTTCGTCAGCGCCGCGAACTCGTGGGGCTGAATGCGCAGGCTCGCCCCCGCCCAGTGCACGGTGGTGCCGCCCACCGACTTGACGATCCAGGCCGGCAGGTTGGGGAAGTCCCTGGCCAGGCGGAAGCTGCCCGAGGTGGTGCGCGTATCGAGCCAGGCGAGCTGCGCGAAGGAGGCCCATTCGTCGGCCAGGAAGTTGGCGGTGGTGTGCAGGGCGCCGGCCTCCAGCACCACCACGTCGATGCCCTGCTGGGCCAGCTCGTTGGCCAGGGTGCCGCCCCCCGCGCCGGACCCGATCACCACGACGACGCTGGCATCGTCATGGGCGAAGGTCTTCTGGTTGTCGGTCATTGCCATCTTGGCGTCTCCACATGCGTTGTTGTTCTGGTCGACGGTCGCTCGGCGGGCCCGTCAGGCCGTCGGTTCCTCGAAGGGCAGGTAGCCGCCCTCGGGCTGCGGCGGGTCGGGCAGCCAGTGGAGGTCATTGAAGCCCTTGCTCAGGTAGCCCCCGTCGCCCTCCGCGCCCTCGTAGCCGAAGTGGGCATAGGCCAGGGGATTGTCGTAGAGCGAGACCACCGCATCGCCACGGATGGCCTCGAAGAAGGGCATGCCGGCCATGGGCGCGAGGTGCTCGAGCCGCGCGGTGTCGTCCAGCGCCAGCCAGTCACCGCCGGCGGACCGGTCGAGCTCGGCAATGCCTTCGTCGAGGGTGGTGAGCAGCGCGCCCTCGACGGCCTTGCGGTCGAGACTCTTCACCACGTGGGCGTAGACGGCATCCTCGAGGTCCGCATGGGGAAAGACCTGCCGGGTGACCGCAAGCAGTACCTCGCCCTGGCGGGAAGACAGGTTGTCGAGCGGCATCGCCCAGCTGCGCGAGGGTGCCAGCAGGGCGATGGGGCCGCTGGCGAAGGCCAGGGTGCCGGCCAGAACGCCGCCACTCGCCTTGAGAAAGACGCGGCGGGAAATCGTGGGTGAACTCATGGCTGACCTCTCCGGGGTGGATGGCGCAGCGCCCGGGGAGGGTGAACCGCGCCTGGTTTCTTGTTGTAGGGAGCTAACGGTGGACCGGACCACCTCCATGGAGAGTAGGCGCATGCATCGCAGGGCGGGTAACAGCGGGTTACTACATCGACGATGGTCTAATGCTCATGGAGGGTCACAGAGGGCAATGTCGAACGAGCCGGGTCGGCTCCGGCACCCTGTTTCCTGCGGAGTGAATGTCATGTGCCACGTCTATGCCTCCACCGATCCCCGACGCTATGAATGCACCACCCGCTCGCTGCGCCTTCAGGGCAGCGTGACCAGCGTTCGGCTCGAGAACGAGTTCTGGGAGATCCTCGACCACCTGGCCCGCAACCAGCAACTCTCCACCGGACAGTTCATCAGCGAGCTCTACGGGGAGGTGATGGCCACCAAGGGGGCGGTGCCCAACCTCGCCTCCCTGTTGCGGGTCGCCTGCGCCGTGCACCTGCACATTCGTGCCGAACCGGCCAGCCGCAGCGCCTGACATCGCACCGACCGCCCTCTCCTCCGCCATGTCCTGTCGGGCGACGCGCTGTTACCCTCCCGGGGTCTGCCGCATCGCCACAGGAGGCACCCGATGACCCGACCCCGCATTACCCTCGATGTCTTCAGCGACTTCGTCTGCCCCTTCTGCTACCTGGAGGCCCCGGAGCTCGACGCCCTGGCCGAGCGCTTCGGCGATGTCGTGACGATCCGCTGGCGCGCCTTCGAGCTGCGCCCCGAGCCCGAGCCGACCCTCGACCCCGATGGCGACTACCTGCACGACACCTGGGAACGGGCGGTCTATCCCATGGCCGCGGAGCGCGGCATGACCCTTCGCCTGCCCCGCCTGCAGCCCCGTTCGCGGCTGGCCCACGAGGCCAGTGCCTGGGCCCGGACGCAGGAGGCCGTCCGCCCCGGGGCCGACGGCGCCATGCGCACGGCGCTGTTCCGCGGCTTCTTCGAGGAGAGCCTCGACCTGGCCGACCCCGAGGCACTGGTCCGCGTGGCGCAGACGCTCCAGCTGGATGGCCAGGCCCTGCGCCAGGCCCTGTCGCAGGGTGACTTTCGCCAAGAGGTACGGGGCGACCAGCAGACCGCCCGGGAGCTCGGCATCGGCGGCGTGCCGGGCCTGCGCTTCTCGCTGGACGGCGAGCACGCCGGCGTGCTCGAGGGTGCCCAGCCACGCCGTCAGCTGTTCCTGGCGGTGGAACGCCTGCGCGATGCCATGCGCTGATGTAACGGGCCATTCTCCACCCCCCGGTGCCATCCCCCTGATATGCTGTAGCCAGGTCTCGCCCGTATGTTGCGCTCAACAGGGAGCCTTGCAGTGGCCGAACAGAACAGCGTGATCGCCTTCTATGACGAGCGGATGCTGGCCCATGAGCCGGATATCGAGGTGCCCTTCCTGCCGGGGCGCATGGACAAGCGCGTCCGCTCCCTGCTGTCGGGTCTGGGCGTCCCCTGGAAGTATCCCGAACACCCCGCCCGTCTCACCGCCATCTGGCACCTGCTGGAGCTCGAACCGGTCCCCGGGGTGACCTTCGAGGCCGGCATGCCGGCCACTCGCGAGCAGCTGGGGCGCGTCCATACCAACTCCTACCTGGACAGCATCTACCAGCTGCGCGGCAAGAGCGCCTGGCTGGACGTGGATACCACGGCGGTATCACCCGGCAGCGTCGATGCCGCCGAGGTGGCCGCCGGCACGGCGATCGCCGCCGTCGAAGCGGTAGTCGCGGGGCGCGCCGAGAGCAGCTTCGCGCTGGTCAGGCCCCCCGGCCACCATGCCGAGCCAGTGCGGGCCCGCGGCTTCTGCCTGTTCAACAACGTGGCGGTGGCGGCCGCCCATGCCCGGGCGGCGCTGGGCTGTCAGCGGGTCATGATCGTCGACTGGGATGCCCATCACGGCAACGGTACCCAGGACATCTTCTGGGCCGACCAGGATGTGCTGTTCTTCGATATCCACCGCGCCTCTCCCTTCTATCCCGGCACGGGGAGTCTCGAGGAGGTCGGGGTGGGCCTCGGGGAAGGCACCATCGTCAATGTTCCCCTGCCTGCCGATGCCGGCGACGCCGCCTATCTCAAGGCCTTCCGCGAGATCCTGGTACCGGCGGCCGAATGGTTCCGACCCGACCTGATCCTGGTCTCGACAGGGTTCGATCCCCACAGCCATGACCTGGCGCTGAACGTCTCCTATGACGGCTTTTCCGCCATGACCGGCATCCTGCAGAGCCTGGCACGCCGGCAGTGCGGGGGAAGGCTGGTCTTCGTGCTGGAAGGCGGCTACAACCTGATATCGCTGTCGCGCGGGGTCAGGTCGGTGCTCCAGGTGCTGGCCGGCGACGCGCCACCGGAACCCGGCCTGCGCGGCCTTGCCGAGGTGGAGGCCGCGGCGGACTTCCATCGCAGTGCCTTCGTCACCGAACAGGATGCGTCGAGCCCTCCACCCGACGCCGGCCCGGATGGGCCATCAGGCACGACATGAGTTGAACCGCGTCACTGCTCGGCTTGCCACTCGAGCACCAGACGATCAGGTCCTTCCTGCCGTACCCGAGTGCCGAGCGGCTTTCCCTCACGGTTCAGCATCCGGCACAGCCACTCGGCCCCCTCGCGGGGGGCTCGGTCGAGACGGAAACGGCGGCGCTGAAGAGGCACCATGACCAGCCGTTCCAGGCGGCCGTCCATCGGGCAGAGGGTCGGGAAGTAGAGCAGGGTCAGGTCGTCTCGGAAGGCCTCGTGGCCGGTGATGCCCTCGTAGTCGTTGATCAGGTCACCGCAGCCGTAGAGGATCAGCCTGCCCCGATACACCTCGATGCCCAGCGGGTGGTGGGAGGAGTGGCCCCAGACCAGGTCCACGCCGGCCTCGTCGATCAGCCGGTGGGCGAACGCCCGATGCGCATCGGGGATCGCATAGCCCCAGTTGCCGCCCCAGTGCAGCGAGACCAGGGCCAGTTCCCCGGGCTCGCGCCCCCGGGCGACGTCCGCGGCGATGGTCGACACGGCGGCGGACGAGAGGTCGGACAGCACATTGACCCCGGGCCTGTCGTCACCGGCCGCCCAGTCGGTGGGCACGCCGCTGCTGGGCAGCCCGAAGGCCAGCAGCCGCACCCGCCCGCCGGGGATCTCGAAGCGTGCCGGGACCCTCGCCTGATGCCGGTCCAGGCCGGCACCGGGCGTGGCGTAGCCGGCCTCCCCGAGTACCTCCAGGGTCTCGCTTAGCCCGCGTCGTCCCCAATCCAGCACATGGTTGTTGGCCAGCACGCAGGCATCCACCCCCGCCGGGGCAAGCACCGGCAGGTTGGCGGGATGCATGCGGTACTGGATCCCCTTGGACTCGGCATCGTCGCTGGTGGTGACCGACGTCTCGAGGTTGATCAGGCGCAGGTCGGGCGCCTGGCGCTCGAGCCACGCCAGGGCGTCGCCCCAGACGTAGGGGAAGTCGACGGGATGGGGAATCGGGCCGCTCACTCGCTCGGCCAGCCGGACATAGTCGATGGCCGAGGTCATGCAGGACTCGAAGATACGGGGATTGCCGGGATGCGGCAGGACCTGGTCGATGCCGCGCCCGGTCATCACGTCCCCGGTCAGCCAGAGGGTCACGCCGGCCATCGTCTCCCTCGCTCCGGCTACCCGCCTCCTACCCCTGCGAGGAGAGGGGCGCCCGGGGCAGCCGCTCCGGCAGGTGGCCCCGGATCTCCTCGGGGCTCAGTGCCGTGAGGTCCTTGTGCAGTTCGAGCACGATGCACTTGGCGACGGCCTCGGGCAGCGTCTCGCGCAGCAGCCCCAGGAAGCGTGGCGTGGCGCTGATGATCAGGTGCCGGTAGGCGCCGTCGTGCAGGCCGGCCGCCAGGCGCTCCCCCACCTCATGGGCGAAGCGGATCGCCTCCTGCTCCTTGGGCGAATGGTGCTTGCCCATGGCATGGCGGCCCTCGCCCATGGAGTCGAAGGCGCGTCCCGGGCTGTCGGCATTGAGGTCGCGGTCATGCAGGCGGCCCTCGGGATTGGCCAGGTCCTCCACTTCCTCCAGCGGCCCACGCTGGTCGGAGGCCGAGAAGAGCCGTGCCCGTGCCTGGTCGGCGACTACCACCCAGGTGGTGTCCACATTCGTTCCCTCACGCCTGGGAAGCCGCCAGGCCGGAATAGCCGGCCTGGTGGTCATTCGGATGGTTACTTGACCTCGACCTTGCGTCGATTGGCCTTCTTGTGCTTGGGCAGCGTCAGTTCGAGGACACCGTTCTTGAAGCTGGCGGCCGCCTTGTCGGCATCGATCTCGCTGGGCAGGGCCACCGTTCGGGTGAAGGAGCCACGGGAGATCTCGGAGTGGAAGTACTCGCCCTCCTCCTCCTTGCTCTCCTCGCGGTGGTCGCCCTTGATGGTCACCGCGCCATCGGTCACCGAGACGTCGAGCTCCTCGCGCTCGAAGCCCGGAACCTCGGCGCGTACCACCACCTCGGCATCGCGGTCGATGACATCGACCTTCGGCATGCCCTTCTCGAAGGCGGCGAAGCGCTGCCAGAGGGGATGCTCCCAGCGCGAGGGCATCCCGCCACGATCGAAGAAGGTATCGAGCAGACGATCGAACTCCCGGAACGGGCTCATCGCCCGGGACTCCGACGGCTGAGAAGACTTCTCGGTCGAAACCGGAACATCCTTGGACGCTTTCTTGGCCATGTCGATGACTCCTCGAATGCAGATCAGGAATGGCGAAGCCGATGGAACACCGAGGTGTCGGATACCGGGAAACACCGGCTGTCGTTCCTCGAGCAGGCCCGCCTCATCCTCAAGGGTAGTCCAGCCCTGCCCGGCCGACTTGACCCAGATCAGCATGGTTCTCGTCATGCCCTTACGCGCAGGCGCTACTCGCCGATGTCCTCGTGCCACAGCTCGGGCGAGGCGGCGATGAAGACCTCCATCAGCGCGATGCACTCGGGATCCTGCAGCACCTCCACCTCGACGCCGCGCTCCCTGAGCAGGGCCTCCTCGCCGAGGAAGGTGCGATTCTCGCCGATCACCACCCTGGGGATGCCGTAGAGCAGGATGGCACCGCTGCACATCGGGCAGGGCGAGAGGGTGGTGTAGAGGATGCTCTCGCGGTAGGTCTCGGCCGGATGGCGCCCGGCGTTCTCCAGGGCGTCCATCTCGCCGTGCAGCACCGCGCTGCCCAGCTGCACGCGACGATTGTGGCCGCGGCCGATCACCACCCCGCGGTGCACCAGCACCGAGCCGATGGGGATGCCGCCCTCCTCGAGGCCATGGCGGGCCTCCTCGAGCGCGGCCTGCATGAAACGATCCATTTGCTGACTCCCTTGCGTGACGGTGCCACCCAGCCTACGCCGCCCTGGCCCGCGCATGCCAGCGGCCGGACCCACCGGGTCCCGCTCACCCTCGCGCGGCTCGCGAGCGACCCGGCTGGCAGGTTCCCGGATTCAACGCGACGTCAAGGGTGGCCTACAGGCCCACGCCGAACAGCGCCTGCGCCAGATGGCCGGTGAGGAAGGCCAGCCCCGCCGCGGCCCCGCCGATCAGCAGGGTCCGCAGGCCCGACTTCAGCACCGGCTGGTGGTAGACCAGGCTCTTGCCCATGCCGATCAGGAAGAACATCAGCCCGGCCACCGCCAGGCTTGCCAGGAACTGCCGGGTGGTATCCAGCCCGGGAACCGCATAGGGCAGCAGCGGCATGGCGCCCACCACCAGGAAGGCGAGGAAGGTGGCCAGCGCCGAGCGCATCGGGCTCAGCCCCACGGTCTGCAGGCCGTGCTCCTCGGAGACCATGGTCTCCACCCACACCTCGCGGTCGCTGCAGATGATCTCCACCACCCGATCCAGGGTCTCGCCCGAGAACCCCTTGCGCCGGAAGATCTGGCGGATCTCCTCGCGCTCGCCCTCTGGCACCTCGTCGATATGGTGGTTCTCGGTGCGGCGCACCCCCTCGACATGCTCGCGCTGGGCCTGGATCGCCTCGTAGTTGCTGACCGCCATGCTGAAGCCGTCGGCGAGCAGGTTGGCAACCCCCAGCACCAGCGCCACCGTGGACGAGAAGCCCGCGCCGAAGGCCCCGGAGACCACCGCGAAGGTGGTCACGCAGCCGTCGATGCCGCCGAGGATGGCATCGGGCATGTGCCGGAGCCGGGAGGGGGCGCGCAGCCGTCGCTCGATCACCTCCGGGCGATGCTCGTGCTCAAGCGCCTCGCGCCGCCGATCATTCATGAGGCCTCCCGTCGATGCATGATTGATCCTGGCTCCAGCTTGGCACAGCCGGCCCCAGGGGGGTAAGACGCGCCAGCGACGACCCTTCCCGAAGGATGCACCATACTGACAGCGCGACACGGCACGGCGAGGCACCGGCATGACCCATGACACGCTCAACGGCCCCTTCCGCCAGCGCTACCTGAGCCACGAGGCGCTGACCCGCCAGCTCGAGACCTGGGCCCGGGACCACCCGCAGCTGGCCCGCCTGGAGAGCATTGGCACGAGCCCCGAGGGGCGCGACCTCTGGGTGCTGACCCTCGGTCCCGAGCCCGACCGGCGGCGCCCCGGGGTCTGGGTAGACGGCAACATGCACGGCACCGAGCTGGCCGGCTCCAGCGTCGCCCTTGCCGTGGCGGAAGCGGTCCTGGCGCTGCACCTGGCCCCCGAATTGCTTCCCGGGGACTGGCCCGAGCACCAGCGCCGCCAGCTACGCGAGGTGCTGTTCTACATCTGCCCGCGCCTCTCGCCGGACGGCGCCGAGCAGGTGCTGCGCCAGGGCGGCTTCGTGCGCTCCGCCCCGCGGCGCACCGCCGGCAGCCCCGAGCGACCCCGCTGGCGCGCCGAGGACCTGGATGGCGACGGCCGCTGCCGCTACCTGCGCCGCCACGACGAGGCGGGCGATTTCGTCGCCTCCCCCGACCATCCGGGACTGATGCTGCCGCGCCGGGTGGAGGACCCGCCGCCCTACTGGCGGCTCTACCCCGAGGGGGTGATCGAGCACTGGGACGGCGAGACGATCCCCGAACCCGACTGGCTGGCCGACACCCCGGACTTCAACCGCAACTTCCCCTGGGGCTGGCGGCCCGAGCCGGAACAGGTCGGCGCCGGCCACTACCCCGGCGACGCCCCCGAGACCCGGGCCGTCATCGACTTCGCCCTCGCCCACCCCAACCTCTACGCCTGGCTCAACCTGCACACCTTCGGCGGCGTCTTCATCCGCCCGCTGGTCGATGCCCCGGACAGCTGCATGGCCCCGCAGGACCTCGCGCTCTACCGCCAGCTCGCCGACTGGGCCCAGTCGCTCACCGCCTACCCCACCGTGAGCAGCTACGAGGAGTTCAGCTACGAGCCCGAGACCCCGCTGCACGGCGACCTCATCGAGTTCGCCTATCACCAGCGCGGCTGCCTGGCCCAGGTCTGCGAGCTCTGGGACCTCTTCCAGCGCCTCGGCCTGCCCCGTCCCGAGCGTTTCATCGACCACTACACCGCCCTGGACCGCGAGCCGATGGAGCGGCTGGCCCAATGGGACCGGGTCAGCAATGGCCGGCGGCTGTTCGGCGACTGGCGACCGCTGACGCACCCCCAGCTGGGCGAGGTGGAGGTCGGCGGCCTGGATGCGTGCCTCGGCATCTGGAACCCGCCGCCGGAGATCCTGCCGGCGATCTGTGACGGCCTGGCGACCTACTGGCTGCAGGTCGCCTCGATGATGCCGCGGCTGGTGATCGAGGCCGTACAGTGCACGCCGCTGGGCGAGGGCATCCATGCGCTGGAGGTGACGGTGGCCAACCACGGCTACCTGCCGAGCCACGGCGTGGAGGCCGCACGCCAGCGCCCCTGGAACGCCGGCGTGGAGGCCGAGGCCACCCCCCGGGGCTGTCGGCTGCACGACTCCGACCGGGCCCGCCGGGCGCTGGGGCACCTGGACGGCTGGGGACGCGGCCTCGGTGAGGCCGCTCACATGCCCTGGTTCCAGCGTTCCCGAGGCAACAACCACCAGGCCCGTGTATGCTGGGTGGTCCTGGGCGAGGGCGAGGTGACCGTTCGGGTCGGCAGCCCGCGGCTGGGTGAGGTGCAACGGACGATCCCGATCCCCGGGGAACACGGTGCACCGGGGCCTGACTGAGCCGCCGCGACGCCTCGCCTCATGCCCCCAACGGGAGGAGCAGGCGATGGACATCGCACTGAAGGACGTCACCCGCGAGAACTTCGAGGCCGTCATTGCGCTGGAGGTCGCGGCATCACAGCGTGGCTATGTCGCCGACAACCTCTATTCCATTGCCGAATCGAGCTTGCATCCGACCTACCGGCCTCGCGCGATCTATTGCGACGGGGAGGTGGTCGGCTTTGTCATGTACGAATCCTTCGCCCACGACGACCGGCCGCCGTCCTACAACATCTTCCGTCTCATGGTCGACCAGCACCACCAGGGCAGAGGCATCGGATACCGGGCCATGCAGTGCGTGCTGGACGAGATCCGGGCGCAGGGCCCCTTCGAGCGCATCGCGATCTGCTATGTGGCCACCAACCAGGTCGCCCGGGACTTCTACGCCAGCCTCGGCTTCCAGGAGACGGGGCTCAGCGAGGAGACCGGCGAGGTCATCGCCGAGATCCGGGGCTGACGAGGAGCGCATCGCGCCTTCGGCGTGCGCCACGCTTGACGGACGGGTGACTGCCGGCCCCAGAATAGAGCATCCCCGCCGAGGAGCGCCCCATGTCCCTGCTGAACGCCATCCTGGCCGTCGCCCTCTCCGCCGCCCCCTGGCTGCTGCTGGGGCTGGTGATGGCCGGACTGATCAAGGCGCTGGTCTCCGAGGCCCTGCTGCAGCGCTGGGTCGGCGGCCAGGGGCTTGGCAGCATCGCCCGGGCGGCAGTGATCGGCGCCCCCCTGCCGCTCTGCTCCTGCGGGGCCATTCCCACGGCGCTGGCCATGTATCGCGGCGGCGCCTCGCGCGGCCCGGCCACCGCCTTCCTGATCGGCACCCCGGGCATCGGCGTGGACTCCATGGCCATCACCTATGCCCTGCTCGGCCCCTTCATGGCCGTGGCCCGGGCGGCCAGCGCCGTGCTCACCGCGATCGTCACCGGCCTGCTGGTGGGTCGTACTGTGCCGACGGACATGCCGACGAGTGTGCCAGCCGACGTCCAGCCCGAGGCGGAGGATAGCTGCGGCAGCTGCTGCGCCAGCGGCTGCGGCGATGCGCAGGAGACGCCTGCCGAGAGCGCCGCGCGAGGGCTCGCCGGCCGGCTGGCCGACGGGCTGCACTACGCCTTCACCGACATCCTCGACGACATCAGCCTCTGGCTGCTGGTGGGCCTGCTGGTCGCCGGGGGCCTGATCGCCCTGGTGCCACCACAGCAGCTGGCCGCCCTGGGCAGCGGCCTGGGGGCCATGCTGGTCATGGCGGTGATCGGCATTCCACTCTACATGTGCGCCACCGCCGCCACCCCCATCGCCGCCGGGCTGCTGCTGGCCGGCGTCTCGCCTGGCACCGTGCTGGTCTTCCTGATCGCCGCACCGGTCACCAGCCTGGCCACCCTCGGGGTCTTCCGCCGTGAGATGGGCAACCGGGCCCTGGTGGCCTATCTCGCCGGCATCCTGGCAAGCGCGGTGCTGCTGGGGCTTGGCGTGGATGCGGTGGCGAGCTGGTGGCAGCTCGACATCGCCCGCCAGATCGAGGCGGTGGGCGAGCTGCTGCCGGCCTGGGTGGAGTGGCTGGGGCTCGTGGTGCTGGTCGGGCTGGCGGTGAAGCCGCTGCGCCGCACCCTGGCCGACCACCTGCCCCACCATGCCTGATCCCTGCGACCCGGCAGGCCGCGCCCAACCCGACAAGTCCCCGCCGGGAGCAAGATCGACCCCGAAGGAGCCTAAATGACGGATCGTCAGCCTCACCCCCGCATCCTGGTCTTCGCCGGCAGCAGCCGCGCCGGCTCCTGCAACAAGGCGCTGGCGCGCCTGGCCGCCGAGCGCATCGAGCACCTGGGCGGCCGCCCCACCTTCATCGACCTGCGCGACCACCCCATGCCGCTCTACGACGGCGACCTGGAGGCCGAGCAGGGCCTGCCCGAGAACGCCCTGGTGCTGAGGCGCGGCCTGGCCGACCACGAGGGGCTGCTGATCGCCTCGCCGGAGTACAATGGCTTCATCACCCCGCTGCTCAAGAACACCCTGGACTGGCTGACCCGCCCCCACCAGGGCGAGAGCGGCCTTGCGCTGTTCGAGGGCAAGCTGGCCGCGGTGGTCTCCGCCTCGCCCGGCGGCCTGGGCGGCATCCGCAGCCTGGGTCTGGCCCGCCAGCTGCTGGCCAACATCGGGGTGACGGTGCTGCCGGACCAGCTCGCCGTGGCGCGGGCCGCGGATGCCTTCGACGAGGCCGGCCAACTGCGCGACGAGAAGCAGCTGGAGAAGCTGGACGCCATCTGCCGGCGGCTGGTCGACAGCCTGCACCGGCTGCACGGCTGACCCCCGCCAAGGAACGCGATGCCGATCGGGACACAACGCCTCTGGCGCAGCCGGGTGAAGAACGGCCTGCAGACCCTGCTGATCATGGCCGGCCTGGCCCTGGTGCTGGCCGTGCCCGGCTACCTGCTGGCCGGCGGCCTCGGCATCGTCATGAGCCTGGGGGTGGTGGTGGTCGGGGCCTTCGCCGGCAGCTGGGTGCCGGCTCGCTACATCCTCGCCGATGCCGGGGCCGGCCTGCTGCATCGCCACCAGGCGCCGTCGCTCTACCGCCTGCTCGATACGCTCTACCGGCGCGCCGGCCTCACCCGGCCCCCGCAGCTCTTCTACGCCCCCACACCCGAGCTCAACGCCTTCGCCGTGGGCACCCGCCACGACGGCGGCATCGCCGTCACCGAGGGCCTGCTGCGCACCCTGACGCTGCGCGAGCTGGCCGGCGTGCTGGCCCACGAGGTGAGCCACCTGCGCCATGGTGACACCCGGGTGATGTCCATGGCCGCGGCCATGACCCGGCTCACCCTCTGGCTGACCACGGTGCTGCAGCTCAGCCTGCTGCTGATGGTGCCCCTGATCCTGGCTGGCGAGTTCCGCCTGCCCTGGAGCCTGCTGCTGGTGGTGGCCTTCGCGCCTAGCCTCAGCACCCTGCTCCAGCTGGCGCTCTCCCGCAACCGCGAGTACACCGCCGACCTGGACGCCGTGGCCCTGACAGGCGACCCTGAGGGGCTGGCCTCGGCGCTGGCCGTGCTGGAGCGCCACCACGGCCGCTGGCTGGCCACGCTGTTCGGCCGCCATCCGCCCGCGGGGCTCGACTGGCTGCGCACCCACCCGCCGACGGAGGAGCGCATCCGGCGGCTGATGAGCGTCGAGGCGTCAACGGAAGTGTCCCTGCATGACCATTCCGACGACCACCACGCGCCACCGGAGATCATCGAGCGCCCGGGCGCCATGGGCCGGCGCTACTGGATGCGTCGCCGGCGCTGAGGCGCTCCGCCCCTCCCCCACTTTCCTGAACGAGCAAGAGAGAACGCCATGAGCGACACGCGAAAGCCCTGGAACAGCCCCATGCCCGCCCCGCAGTTCGACCTGATGCGGCGCATCCTCGCCGCCCCGAGCCCGGTGGGGCTCGAGGCCGCCATGACCTACGGCGTGCTCAAGCCCCACTTCGAGGGCTTCGCCCCGGCGAGCTGGCAGCTGCACCAGTTCAAGGGCCACGCCGGCGTGGTGCTGGACACCCATCCGGGCCGCGACGACCTCTTCAAGGTGATGATCATCGGCCATGCCGACAAGATCCGCATGCAGGTCCGCTCGATCGGCGAGGACGGCAAGATCTGGATCAACAGCGACTCCTTCCTGCCCAACGTGGTGATCGGCCACGAGGTCACCCTGTTCAGCGAGGACCCCGAGGCGCCCGGCAGCTACCGGCGCATCGAGGGCGGCACCGTGGAGGCGCTGGGCGCCATCCACTTCTCCGACCCGGCCCAGCGCAACGGCGAGAAGGGCATCAAGAAGGAGCAGCTCTACCTCGAGCTGCAGATCCACGGCGAGAACAAGAAGCAGCAGGTGGAGAACCTGGGCGTGCGGCCCGGCGATTCGATCCTGCTCGACCGACCCATCCGCCACGGCTTCAGCCCGGACACCTTCTACGGCGCCTATCTGGACAACGGCCTGGGCTGCTTCGTCACCGCCGAGGTGGCGAGGCTGATCGCCGAGGCGGGCGGCACCGAGAAGGTGCGCGTGATGTTCGCCATCGCCAGCTACGAGGAGATCGGCCGCTTCGGCAGCCGGGTGCTGGCCGGTGAACTCGAGCCCGACGCCATCATCGCCGTGGACGTCAACCACGACTATGTGGCCGCCCCCGGCATCGGCGACCGGCGCATGCAGCCGCTGGAGATGGGCAAGGGGTTCACCATGTCGGTGGGCGCCATCGCCAGCGAGCAGCTCAACCGGATCATCGAGACCACCGCCAAGGAGCAGGGCATTCCCATGCAGCGCGACATCGTCGGCGTGGATACCGGCACCGACGGCATGGCCGGGGTGCTCGCCGCCGTGGACTGCGTGGCGACCTCCATCGGCTTCCCGATCCGCAACATGCACACCATCTCGGAGACCGGCTACACCCGGGACGTGCTGGCGGCGATCCACGCCATCACCCATACCCTCCACGCCCTGGATGCCCTGCCGGACCCGCACCGCGAGTTCCTCGACCACCACCCGCGCCTGGACGAGGCCGGTCCCCTGGCCCACCAGGGTTCCGACAAGCCCGAGAAGACCGACAAGTAACGCATCCAGCGGATGAGACGCATGCAGCAGGGCGGGCCACGGGCCCGCCCTGCTGCTTGCGGACAACGCCTAGCCCAGCGCGGCGAGCGCCTCGGCCAGCACCGGCGCCATGGCGATGGCGTTGCTGTCGTGGGCGATGCAGTCGGTGCTCCAGATCTCGCCGACGCCGGCGGCCTGGATCACCGCCAGCGCATCGCCGGCGAACAGCGCGTGGGTGATCGCCACGTCCACCGAGGCGGCCCCGGCGGCGAGCAGCGCCTCGGCGGCGCGGGCGACGGTGTGGCCGGAGCTCGCCACGTCGTCCATCAGCACCACCTGACGGCCGGCGACTTCGATGTTTGGCAGCTCGACCTGCACGTTGCGGTCGCCGTTGCGGGTCTTGCGGCAGGTGCCGATATCGAAGCCGGTCGCCTCGCCGGCCTGGCGGACCCACTGCAGGGCCTCCTCATCCGGTCCCAGCAACAGGGGGGCGTGGCGCTTCTCGGCGATCAGCTCGGCGAGGCGCGGGGCGCCGGAGAGCGCGATGGCGTGCTCGAGGGGAATCGCCTGGTCGAGGCGCGCGATGCGATGCAGGTGCGGGTCGACGGTGATCACGGCGTCGAACAGCTCGGCGAGGAAGCCGCCGACGATGGTCTGGCTGACGATCTCGCCGGGGTGGAAGGCGATGTCCTGGCGCATGTAGGCGAGATAGGGCGCGACCAGCACCAGGCGGGTCACGCCCTGCCGGCGGGCGTGTCGCGCCAGCAGCAGCAGCTCGACGAGCTTGTCGTTGGGCCGGTCGAGGCTGCGATAGAGCACCAGGGTCTCGGGAAAGGCGCCCGTCTCGGCGAAGGGCAGCCGGAGCTTGAGCTCCTCGTCGGGAAAGCGGTGGCGATCGACGGCGTGGGCGGGCAGGCCCGCCGCCTCGGCGAGGCGATGCGCGGGGTCCGCCTCGTCCTGGAAATGCAGCAGTGCGCGGGTCATCGAACCTCCCTGTTCAGAACTCGACGTTGAGCCGAGTGATCTCCTCGGCGCGGCCGATGGCGATGCCGGTGTCCCGCTCGGTGGACTGGTGGGCGAAGGTCAGCTCGTTGCGGTAGGCGGCATGGACGCGGTAGAGCGGCTGGCCCCGGGTAACCGGGTCGCCGATGCGCCTGAGCAGGTCGACCCCGGCACCGGCCGCCTTGGGGGCACCCGCCAGGCGGGCGATGCGTGCCAGCTTGAGGTTGTCGATGCCGGTGACCACGCCATCCGCCGCGGCCATCACCTCAAAGCTGTGGGGGGCCAGTGGCGGGTCGTCCGGGTCGAAGGGCCGGCGGCCCTGGGCCTCGATGATCGCCTGCATCTTCTCGGCGGCCCGGCCGTCATCGAGGATGTCCCGGGCGATGCCGAAGCCGGCGCCGCCGCGCACGTCCGGGTCGAACTCCAGCATCCGCCCGGCCAGGCGCAGGGCCTTCTGGCGCAGGTCCATGGGCGCCTCGGGGTGGTTGGTGAGCACGCGCATCACGTCGCGGGCCTCCAGCACCGGGCCGATGCCGCGCCCCACGGGCTGGCTACCGTCGGTGATCACCACGTCCAGGGTCAGGCCCATGCGCCCGGCCACGAACTCGAAGAGCCGGCGCAGCTGCCGCGCCTCGGGCATGGACCGCACCTTGGCATGGGGGCCAATGGGGAGGTCGAGCAGCAGGTGGCTGGAGCCGGCGGCCACCTTCTTGGAGAGGATGGAGGCGACCATCTGGCCCGGGGAGTCGATGGAGAGCGGGCGCTCCACCGAGATCAGCACGTCGTCGGCGGGCGAGAGCTCACTGGTGCCCCCCCAGGCCAGGCAGCCGCGATGGGTGCGCACGATGTCGCCCAGCACGTCGAACGGCAGGTCAACGTTGGCCAGCACCTCCATGGTATCGGCGGTGCCCGAGGGGGAGGTGATGGCCCGCGAGGAGGTCTTGGGGCACAGCAGGCCGTGGGCGGCGACGATGGGCACCACCAGCATGGAGGTGCGGTTGCCCGGGATGCCGCCGATGCAGTGCTTGTCGACCACCGGATGCTCATGCCAGTCGAGGCGGCGCCCGACCCGGCTCATGGCATCGCTCAGGTAGAAGACCTCCTCGCGGTCGAGCTCGCCGCGGTCGCAGGCGACCACGAAGGCGGTCAGCTCGATCTTGGAATAGCGCAGCTCGGCGATGTCGCGGATGATGTGCCGGAAGTCCTCCCGGGAAAGCCGCTCGCCCGCGAGCTTGCGGTGCAGGGCGGGTATCGAGGCCGGGGGCTCCGCCTGGGAGACGCTCACCGGATGGCCCTCCTCCACGCCCAGGGCCTCGAAGGCGTCCTCGGAGAGGCCGAGCTGCTGGCAGTCGACGATGGCGGCATCGTCCACCACGTTGAGGCTCGCCAGGATGCGCTGGCCGTTGGCACGGATCTCCACCTTGGAGAGCGCCTGGAAGCCCTCGGCGCGATAGAGGTCACATTCGCGATGCAGGTAGGCCACGTTCTCGCGGTAGGTGTCGATGCCGACCCGCTTGAGCGAGAGCGGCGAGAGGGTATCGTCGAGGGCTTCCGCCCGAGTGGCATGGGTCGTCTTCATGACAGCCTTCCTTGCGGCGGGTGCCGGCCTGCCGGCCGCGCGTCACGCGGGTGACGGATGGCCCATCCTAGCAGCGCCCCAGCGAGGCGTCATTCTGGCGCGGCTCGGGCCGTGACGCCGGCCCCGTGATCGCGCTAGGCTTGCCGCATCTCGACAGAAGGACCACCGCCCGTGCTCGATGCTGCCCTGGATGCTGGCCACCTCTGGGCCGTGGCCATCACCCTGATCGCCGTCGTGACCTGCATCCTGCTGCACTACGAGGTGTCGCTGCGGCTGTGGCGGCGCCTGGAAAAGTCGCGCAGTACCCTGCGCCGGCGCTTCCTCAAGCTCACCTTCGGCCTGTTCGCCGCCCACGTCACCGAGATCTGGATCTTCGCCGTGGCCATGGCCCTGCTCGGTGAGCATCCCCTGGCAGGAGAGGTCGTGGGCCGCGAGACGATGGACTTCCTGGACTACGTCTACTTCTCGGCGATCACCTACACCACCCTGGGCTATGGCGATCTCGTTGCCACAGGGCCTATCCGCTTTGTCACCGGCACCGAGGCACTGACCGGCTTCATGCTGATCACCTGGTCGGCCTCGCTCACCTTCCTCGAGATGCAGCGCCACTGGTCGGCCCGCCAGGAGCGCTGAGACATCCGCGGGAGGAGGATGCCACCCCGTGGGGCCAAACGCAGGCTCAGGGCAGGCGCCCCTCTCGAGCCAGGCGCCTCTGCACCCAGCGGTCGTAGCACCAGCGCAGCGCCGGCTTGAGCCCCGGCAGGCCGATCAGCCAGGCCAGGGGCTTGAGGCGTGGCACCCGGCGCATCAGCAGGACATAGGCGTCGATGCCTTCCATGATGCGCCCGCCCTCCTCTTCCACATGCAGGGAAAGCAGCGCCGCCTGCGGGTCGACGCCCTTCTCGCGCAGCGTCGCCTGGTGCTCGGTCACATCGCACCACGCCACCTGGCGGCCGGCCTCCCCTGCCCAGCGCTCGTAGCGGGTGCGATCCCGCCGACAGACTGGGCAGATGCCGTCGTAGTAGACCTTGAGCGGTGGCAGCTCGGACATCGGCTAACTCCCTTGAAGTTGGGGCCTATCGCGGCAGACCCTGCGCGGCCGCGGGGTTCACGACCGGGCAGTGAATGTCTCTCCCGCCAGCAGTGACAAGCTGGCCTGACACACCACTGTCATGCAAGCGCGCCAGGCTGCAGGAAAGTGCCACCGGAGCCCGCCGGCATGCCCCAGCGCGAACCGCTCAGCACCGCGGAACAGGAATTCCTCGCCCGGCTGGCCCACGGCAATGCGCTGGGCCTGCAGTATCGGGCCGAACGGGAAGCGCAGCGAGGACTCACTTCTCCCTCGCTTCAGGCCACCGGCGCCCCTGGTCCCAGGAGCCGCACCCTGAAGATCCTGATGATCTCGGATGTCTACCTGCCACGGGTGAACGGGGTCTCCACCTCCATCGCCAGCTTCTGTGCCGCCCTGGAGCGCCTTGGCCACTCGGTGACGCTGATCTGCCCCGCCTACCCGGTGGGCCAGACGGACAGGCCCGGCGTGCTGCGCATCGGCTCCCGCGGGGTGCCCGGCGATCCCGAGGATCGCATGATGCGCTATCGCGAGGTGCTGGCCCTGGCACCGCAACTCCTGGCCAGGGCGTTCGACCTGATCCACGTGCATACGCCCTTCGTGGCGCACGCCGCCGGCATCGCCCTGGGCAATCGGCTGGGCATCCCGGTGGTGGCGACCTACCACACCCTCTTCGAGGAGTACCTGCACCACTATGTGCGCTGGCTGCCGCGGCGCTGGCTGCGCCTCCTGGCCCGGCGCCTCTCGGTACGCCAGTGCCAGCAACTGGATGTCGTGGTCGTGCCCTCCCTCGCCATGCGGGATGTCCTGAGCCGCTATGGCGTGACAACGCCCATGGCGGTGATACCCACCGGCCTGGCCCTCGAGGCCTTCACGCAGCCCCGGGAGACGGACGGCTTTCGCGCCCGCTACGGCCTGCCGCCGACGGCCCGGCTGCTGCTCTACGTGGGACGCACCGCCCACGAGAAGAACATCGGCTTTCTGATCGAGATGCTGCCGCGGGTGCTGGCCCGGCATCCCGATACCCGCCTGGTCATTACCGGCGAAGGCCCGGCCCGAGCGGCGTTGGCCCGACAGGCACAGGCGGCGGGCGTTGGCGAGGCGGTGCACTTCCTGGGGTACCTGGATCGCGACGGCCCCCTGCAGGCCGCCTACCGTGCCGCCGATGCCTTCGTGTTCGCCTCGCGCACGGAAACCCAGGGCCTCGTGCTGCTTGAGGCCCTGGCGCTGGGCACGCCCGTGGTCTCCACCGCGGTGATGGGCACCCGTGACGTGCTGGCGGATGGCGAAGGCTGCCTGATTGCCGAGGAGACCCACGACGACTTCGCCGCCAAGGTGAATCGGGTACTGGGCGACCCGGCGCTGCGCGAGAGGCTTTCCCGCCGCGGCCCGAGTCACGCCGCCCGGTGGCACGAGGACACCCAGGCGGCCAGGCTGGTGGCGCTGTACCTCACCAGCAGGCGGGATCGTCGAACGCCGTGACGCAGGCCAGGGCCGTCACCTCATGCCCATCCAGCGCCTGGCCGAGCCAGCCCTCCGACTGGGACAGCCTGAAGGGCGCCGACGCCCTCTCCTCGGAAACCGGTATGAAGCCGACACGCGAATAGAACGCCGGATCCCCGTAGGTGAAGACCCGCATCACGCCCCTCTCCTTCAGCCGCTCGAGGCCGAAACGGATCAGGCGCTGCCCGATGCCCCGGCCCTGGTAGTCGGGATGCACCGCCACCGGTGACAGCAGGAAGGCCTCGACCGGGGTATCGAACCTGAGCCTCGAGAAGAAGATGCCTGCCACGACCCGGCCCTTCTCCATGGCCATGAACCCCAGGAAATCCCGCGGGTCGGTATCGGCCATCAGGGTGCGCACCAGCCCCCCCGACCAGTTCGCCTTCTGCCGGCCCCTCGGCATCGGCGAATGTCCTCGTAAACAGCGCCTGGAGCTGCGCCGCCTGGTGCGCTTCAAACCGTGCCAACTCCATTGCCTGGCCTCCTCTCGATATGGCGTGACGGGGCAGCCTGCAGGAGAAATGGCCGTGCCAGTCGCCTGCGTTCATGGGACTGGTGCAGGAATTCAGCCGGAAGCGCGCCTGTTCCGCAATATGCGCCCGCAAATCATTCCTTGGGTCGGATATCCACCCCGCCAGGCCTTGAGCCACGCCACGGCGCGACTTGCCCGGGCGGAAAGCGGCGATGTCCTGTCCAGATTTTACGGATTTTTTAGATGGCCCCGTGGTGCCATGAGGGCTCTGTCTCCCCTGTCAGATGGCACAACCGAAGAGAGTCAAGGAGGCTACCATGCGCGAGAGCGTACTCCGGGAGCAGTGGCTCAACTGGGCGCCGATCCTCAAGGTGCTCTCCGTGCTGTGGCTGGTCCTGGCGGCCTTCATGATGGTGCCCTGGCTGGTCCTGGTCATCGAGGAAGAGCCCGATGCACGCGCCTTCGCCCTGTCCACCGGCATCGTGCTGGCCTCGGTGGCCATCAGTTGGCTGGCCACGCTGCGCATCAAGGTTTCCCTCAAGCCGTGGCAGATGTTTCTCGTCACCACGCTCAGCTGGGTGAGTATCAGTACCTTCGCCAGCCTGCCGCTGGTGCTGGGGGCGCCTCAACTCACCTTCACCAACGCCGTGTTCGAGTCGGTGTCGGCCATTACCACGACCGGTTCCACTGTCCTGTCGCACATCGACCAGCTTTCCGATGGCCTCAAGCTTTGGCGAGGCATCATGCAGTGGCTGGGTGGCATCGGCATCATCGTCATGGGCATCGCCATCCTGCCGTTCCTCAAGGTCGGGGGCATGCGGCTGTTCCATACCGAATCCTCCGACTGGTCCGACAAGGTCATGCCGAAAACCGGCGGCATCGCCAAGGCCACCCTGTCGATCTACGTCGGCTTCACCACGCTCGCCATGCTGTCCTACTGGCTGGGTGGCATGACGCCCCTGGATGCGGTGGTGCATGCCATGACCTCACTGGCGACCGGTGGCTTCGCCAATTCCGATGCCTCCTTCGGTGCCTATGCCGAACAGCCCCACCTGCTGTGGCTCGGCTCCCTGTTCATGCTGATGGGCGCGCTGCCCTTTGTCCTCTACATCCGCGTGTTGCGAGGGGCGCGGATGGCCCTGTGGCGGGACCAGCAGGTGCATGGGCTGCTGGTCCTGCTGGCCACGGTCTGCCTGTTGCTGACCCTGTGGCGCATGTGGCTGGGTACCCCACCCTTCGAGGCACTCACCCATGTGGTCTTCAACGTCATCTCGGTGGTCACCACCACCGGCTACGCCTCGGACGACTACACGCTGTGGGGCTCGATGGCGACGGTAGCCTTCTTCTACCTCACGTTCGTGGGGGGCTGCAGTGGCTCGACCGCCGGGGGCATGAAGATCTTCCGCTTTCAGGTCGCCATGCTGCTGCTGGTCAGCCAGCTGCGCTTTCTCAACCACTCCAGCGGCGTCTTTGTCTCGCGCTACAATGGCCAGACGCTGACCGACGAGATCACGCGGGGCGTGGTGGCGTTCTCGTTCTTTTTCTTCCTGACCATCGCCGGACTGGCACTCGGCCTATCCCTGATGGGACTGGACTTCGTCACAGCGCTCTCTGGCGCCGCCACGGCGGTGGCCAATGTGGGACCGGGGCTCGGCGACATCATCGGCCCATCGGGCAACTTCATCCCTCTCCCTGACGCCGCGAAGTGGTTGCTGTGCGTCGGCATGCTGATGGGGCGGCTGGAGATCCTGACGGTGCTGGTACTCCTGACCCCGATGTTCTGGCGGCGATAGAACACCATGCAAAAGGCCCTCGAGGAGACCATGCAGGATCTCGAAGAACGCACGGCCGGTCCGTCGCACCACCCGGCGCCCATCCGGCTGCTGGTGGCGCTGAGCGGTGGCGCGGAGGATGCCGCCCTGGTGCGTGCCGCCCATCGCCTGGCGACGCGTGACCGCGTCCAGTGGTGTGCCGCCTACGTCGAGAGCGACAGGGAGGATCCCCAGCGGCGGCTGATGCTGGAGCGCGACTTTGCCCAGGTCCAGCGCCTGGGCGGCGATGTCCGCGTGGTCTCGGGACAGGATCGTGCCCGTGAACTGTTGGCGCTGGCGAATGAGCTGAAGGTTGCCACCCTGCTGGTCGGTCATGGGCGCCCCTCGGGCTGGCGCGTCTGGCGTCGCCCCCTGGCGGAGCGCCTGGCCCGTCTGGGCGGCCCCTTTGATCTCGTGGTGGCCGCCGAGGCACGCCAGCGGCCACGCTTTCGTCCTCGAACCCGCCAGCGCCTCTGGCGATGGCGGGGTGCGGGTATTGCCGTGAGTTCGACCCTGGCGGCGCTGGGGCTGTCGGCGGGCCTGAAGTCCTGGCTGGCACTGGGCAATCTCTCCTTGCTGTTTCTCGGCGCGGTACTGGTCAGCGCCACCCTGGCGGGAACCCGCTCCGCCATGCTGGCCGCCGTGCTGGGGTTTGTCAGTTTCAATTTCTTCCTGACAGAACCGCGCTACTCGCTGGCCATGGTGGAAAACGACCAACTGGTCACCGTGGTGGTCTACCTGCTGGTCGCCGTGGTGGTCGGGCAACTGGCGGGCAACGCCCGAACCCGCCTGCTCGCCCTGCGAGCGAGCCGCGAACAGACCTACCAGCTGCTGACCTTCTCCCGGGAGCTCGCGGTGGCGACGGACCGGCAACGCGTCGGCGAGGTGGGCGTGGCCACCCTGATGCGCTGGCTCGGTTGTCCGGTGGTGATGCTTGATGCCACCGATGCAGAGGGTGATGTGGCAGTGCTCCATAGTGCACCGGCGGGACACCGCCTTGCCCCCGACGCCCGGACCGCCGTGGCCTGGAGCCGTCTTCATCGTCGTCCCAGCGGCAAGGGGACCGAGCAGCCGCTGGATACCGACTGGCAGGTGATTCCGCTGGTGGAACAGGGGCGGCTGGTGGCGCTGGTCTGCCTGGCCCTGGGACAACGGGAGCACTCGCCATCCCCCGACGAGGACGGACGCATCGACGCCATGCTGCGACTGCTGACTCTGGCGCTGGAGCGTACCCGCCTGGTCGCCGACCTGGAGGCATCGCGGCTTTCCGAGGAGAACGAGCGCCTGCGCTCGGCCCTGTTGTCATCGGTCTCCCATGACCTGAGAACGCCCCTGGCCTCGATCATCGGCTCTGCCAGCACCCTGCGCGACCTGGCCGACCAGCTGAACGAGGCCGACCGTGGCGAACTCCTCGACGGCATCTTGAGTGAAAGCGAACGACTCGACCGTTACATCCAGAACCTGCTGGACATGACCCGCCTCGGGCAGGGTGGCCTCAAGCTGGAGCGCGACTGGATTTCCGTGGAGGACCTGGTGGCCAGCGCCCTGCGGCGCCTGGGACCTGCGCTGCGCGGGCTTCACGTGCAGCGCGACTGGCCGGAGGACCTGCCGCTGTTGCACGTGCATCCGGCGCTCATCGAGCAGGCGCTGGTCAATGTCATCGAGAATGCGGCGCGCTTCTCGCCGCCAGGCGGGACGCTGCGCCTCGAGGCCGGGGTTGAGGCGGGCCAGCTATGGCTCGCGGTGACCGACCAGGGCCCCGGCATCGAGCCCCACCTTCGCGAACGGGTGTTCGACATGTTCTACACCGGCGGCGAGGGCGATCGCGGCCGCCATGGCAGCGGCCTGGGGCTGGCCATCTGTCGCGGCATGCTCGGCGCCCATGCCGGCACCATCGTCGCCGAGCCTGGCCACGAGGGAACCGGCACGCGCATCGTGATGCGCCTGCCACTGCCCGACGCCACCGAGGAGCCTCGCCACCATGTCGAGTGAACCCCAACGCATCCTGGTCATCGACGACGAGCCGCAGATTCGCCGCTTCCTGCGCATCAGCCTGGTCACCCAGGGCTTCGTCGTCTACGAGGCGGCGAATGGTCGCGAAGGGCTGAAGCTGGCCCTGAAGGAGCTCCCCGATCTCGTCCTGCTGGATCTGGGCCTGCCGGACATGGATGGCCAGGCGGTGCTCGACCGGCTGCGCGCGCGCAGCCAGATGCCCATCATCGTGGTCTCGGTGCGTGGCCAGGAGGGGGAGAAGGTCCGGGCACTGGACCATGGCGCCAACGACTACGTGACCAAGCCTTTCGGCATCCAGGAACTGTTGGCACGCATCCGTGCCCTGCTGCGCCTTCGCGTGGCCTCCCAGGATATCCCGGAAGGCCAGCGCTACCGTGGCAACGGACTGGTGATCGACCCCGTCGAACGGCGTGTCTGGCGTGACGGCTCGCCCGTTCACCTGACACCCAAGGAGTACGCCGTGCTCGAACGCCTATGCCGCCACAGCGGCCGGGTCGTCACCCAGACACAGTTGTTGCGCGAAGTGTGGGGGCCGAGCCACGCCGAGGATACCCACTACTTGCGCATCGTGATCAGCAAGCTGCGCCAGAAGCTCGGTGATGACCCCGCTGACCAGTCACTGCTGCAGACCGAGGCCGGTATCGGCTACCGCCTGATGATCGAGCCCGAAAGCGCCGACGATCCCGGCGGCAACGAGAAGGAAACCCTGCCATGAAGATCATCATCCTCGGCGCCGGCCAGGTCGGCGGCACCCTGGCCGAGCACCTGGCCCGGGAGGAGAACGACATCACCGTGGTGGACACCGACGGCGAGCGCCTGCGCGAGCTGCATACCCGCCTGGACATCCGCACGGTCTCCGGGGCCGGCTCCTACCCCATGGTGCTTCGCCAGGCCGGCTGCGAGGACGCCGACATGCTGATCGCGGTG
>NZ_JAWSUJ010000048.1:0-30484 GCF_033549285.1 Halomonas sp. | reverse complement strand
CCTCTCCGGGGGCTTCACCTACTTCGCCCGACACCTGCAGGAGCGGCTCGGCTTCGACGAGGTCCATGCCAACGAGCTGCTGATCGAGGACGGCAAGGTCACCGGCGAGGTGCGCGAGCCGATCCTCGATGCCGACCGCAAGGCGGAGCTGCTCCACGAGATCGCCCGCCGCGAGGGCCTGGTCATGGAGCAGACCATCGCCGTGGGCGACGGTGCCAATGACCTCAAGATGCTCGCCGCCGCCGGGCTCGGCATCGCCTTCCGGGCCAAGCCTTTGGTGCGGGCCCAGGCGCGTCAGTCGATCTCCACCCTGGGGCTCGACGCCGTGCTCTACCTGATCGGCTATCGCCAGGGGGACCTGGAGGAGCCGCGGCAGTGAGCACGACCTTCGAGACATGGCGTGACCGTTTCGAGCGGCTGCGTGCGCACAAGGCCTTCGAGCTGACGGTGATCATCATCATCGTTGTCTCGGCGCTGCTGATCGGTGCCAAGACCTACGAGGAGACCAACCGCTTCCAGCAGTGGCTGCTGGTGATGGACGTGGCGGTGACGGTGTTCTTCCTGGTGGAGATCCTGATCCGCATGGCGGCGGAAAAACGCCTGCGCGACTTCTTCCGCAAGGGCTGGAACATCTTCGACTTCCTGATCGTCACCGCCAGCCTGATCCCCCTGGACGACTCGGAGATGGTGCTGCTGGCGCGGCTGCTGCGCATCTTCCGGGTACTGCGCCTGGTCTCGATGATTCCCGAGCTGCGCCTGCTGATGGCGGCGCTGGTCAAGTCGATCCCGCGCATGGGCTATGTGGCCCTGCTGATGTTCATCATCTTCTATATCTACGCGGCCCTCGGCAGCTTCCTGTTCGCCGAGGTGGACGACTTCCTGTGGGGCAATATCTCGATTGCCATGCTGACCCTGTTCCGGGTGGCGACCTTCGAGGACTGGACCGACGTGATGTACGCCACCCAGGAGCTCCATGCCTGGAGCTGGATCTATTACCTGACCTTCATCTTCCTCACCGCCTTCATCTTCCTCAACATGATGATCGGCATCGTGCTCGACGTGATGCAGAAGGAGAGCGTGCAGATGGAGATCGAGAGCGGCGAGGGCGAGGCCGCCGAGCTGCATGGCCTGCGCAGCGACGTGCGGGAACTGCGTGACCAGCTCTCCCGGATGGAGGCGCTGCTCGAGCGCCGGAGTTGACAAGGCCGCCCGATCCTGATTCTCTAGTGCCATGAACATGACGGCGTACGACCTCGACCTACGACTACTAACCCGCTCCTGAGAGCGTGGGCGATGCCGCCTGCATCGCCACTGTCCTTCGCCAGAAGGTCCCGGTCGAAACGAGGTCGTATCATGTCAGCCACCATCAGCAGCCGTTCCATGAAAGCCCATGCCGTGCCGAGTCGTCGCGAACGCGTTGCCGTTCGTGCCGCTGGTATGGTCGTTTCCGATACCTCGCGTGACGCCCCGACAGGCCCCCGGCCGTCGGGGCGTTGCCGTTTCTGAGCCGTATTCGCAAGAGTGCCGCATTGCCAGTCCAGGGAGAACGCCACCATGATGCTCGACAACCCCGCCTCCAAGTACCGTCCCTTCGTGGCCGTCGACCTGCCCGACCGCCAGTGGCCGAACCGCCGTATCGAGACGCCACCCCAGTGGTGCGCCGTCGACCTGCGCGACGGCAACCAGGCGCTGATCGACCCCATGGACCAGGAGCGTAAGCAGCGCCTCTTCGACCTGCTGGTCAAGATCGGCTTCAAGCAGATCGAGGTGGGCTTCCCTTCGGCCTCCCAGACCGACTTCGATTTCGTGCGCGCCCTGATCGAGGAGGACAAGGTGCCCGATGACGTCACCATCCAGGTGCTCACCCAGGCCCGTCCGCACCTGATCGATCGCACCTTCGAGTCGCTTAAGGGCGCGAAGAACGCCATCGTCCATGTCTACAACGCCACCGACCCGGTATTCCGTCGCGTGGTGTTCAACGTCGACAAGCCCGAGTGCATCCAGATCGCCGTGGACGCCACCACCCGCATCCGCGAGCACATGGCGGCGGCGCCGGAGACCAACTGGACCTTCCAGTACTCGCCGGAGCTCTTCTCCACCACCGAGATGGACTTCGCCGTGGAGATCGTCGATGCCGTGGAGGCGGCCTTCGGCGCCAGCGCCGAGGCGCCGATGATCGTCAACCTGCCGGCCACCGTGGAGTGCGCGACGCCCAACAACTATGCCGACCAGGTGGAGTGGTTCTGCCGCCACGTCGCCAAGCGCGACCACCTGATCGTCAGCGTGCACCCGCACAACGACCGCGGTACCGGTGTGGCCGCCGCCGAGCTCGCCGTGATGGGCGGCGCTGACAGGGTCGAGGGGTGTCTGTTCGGCAACGGCGAGCGCACCGGTAACGTCGACCTCGTCACCCTGGCCATGAACCTCTACACCCAGGGTGTGCACCCGGGGCTCGACTTCTCCAACATCACGCCGATCATGCGCGAGGTGGAATACTGCAACCAGTTGCCGGTGCATCCGCGCCACCCCTACGTGGGCGACCTGGTGTTCACCGCCTTCTCGGGCTCCCATCAGGACGCCATCAAGAAGGGCATGGCCGCGCGCCGCGAGGCAGAGAACGACTTCTGGGAGGTTCCCTACCTGCCCATCGACCCCTTGGACGTCGGCCGCAGCTACGAGGCGGTGATCCGCGTCAACAGCCAGTCCGGCAAGGGGGGCATCTCCTACCTGCTCGAGCAGGAGCACGGCATCGAGCTGCCGCGCCGGCTCTCCATCGAGTTCAGCCAGGTGGTGCAGGAGGTCGCCGACCGGCTGGGCAAGGAGATCACCTCGCAGATGATCTACCAGGCCTTCGTCGACGAGTACCTGGAGCAGCACGAACCCTTCGCCCTGATCAGCCACCGCATGTCCTCTGAGCCGGACAGCCCGACCGTGAGCCTCGAGGCGACCATCGAGGAATACGGCGTGCGGCGCACCATCCAGGGCCAGGGCAACGGCCCGCTGGCGGCCTTCATCAAGGCGCTGGCCGCCGAGGGCCATGATGTGGAGATCATCGACTACCACGAGCACTCCCGGGGCCAGGGCGCCGATGCCGAGGCGATCGCCTATGTGGAGGTGCGCGTCGGCGGCGAGGCGGTATTCGGCGTCGGCACCGACGAGAGCATCACCAGCGCCTCCATCAAGGGCGTGATGAGCGCCATCAACCGAAAGCTCTCCACCGAGGCGCCGGCCCCCAACGTCACTGCAGCGTCACTGGCGTGACGAGGTAGCAAGGCCCAAGTGAAAAGGAACAAGGAACCCCGCCAGCTCCGAGCCGGCGGGGTTTCTTGTCATGGTGTCCTTGACCCCTTACGCCCTTGACCCCTTGCAGCTTGTGGCTACAGCGGCGTTTTGCTCGCCTCGCCTGGGATCTCCCGCACAAGCCGGGGCATCAGGAAGCCCGGCAATACTTCCCGCAGGCCCGCGACCAGCTCGCGGGCATCAAAGTCGGCCACGTCGAAGTGCGCCGCCCCGGCCACCGGGTCGAGCACGTGGAGGTAGTAGGGCAGGATGCCGGCCTCGAACAGCCGCTCGGAGAGCGCGGCCAGGGCCTCGATGGAGTCATTGACCCCCCGCAGCAGCACGCTCTGGTTGAGCAGGGTCACGCCGGCGTCGCTCAGCCGGCGGCATGCGGCGATGACGGCCTCGTCGATCTCGTGGGCATGGTTGATGTGCAGCACCATCACCTTCTGCAGGCGGGTGTCGCCGAGCCAGCCGAGCAGGGCGTCGTCGATGCGCTCGGGGATCACCACCGGCAGCCGCGTGTGGATGCGCAGGCGCTTGAGGTGGGGAATGGCGTCCAGGCGCTCGACCAGCCACGCCAGCTGGCGATCGCTGGCGGCCAAGGGGTCGCCGCCGGAGAGGATGGCCTCGTGGAGCGTCGCATCGTCTCTCAGGTGGTCCAGGGTGGCCTCCCACTGGGCTCGCGAGGGGGCGTTCTCCTCGTAGGGGAAGTGCCGGCGGAAGCAGTAGCGGCAGTTCACCGCGCAGGTGGGGCTCGCGATCAGCAGGACCCGACCGGCATACTTTTGGATCAGCCCCGGCGCAGGCGCATGCTCGGCCTCCTCGAGGGGGTCGGCCACATAGCCGGGCGCCGGTAGCGCCTCCTCGGCCAGCGGCAGCACCTGGCGCAGCAGGGGGTCGGACGGGTCACCGGGGCGGATGCGCGCCAGGTAGGCCTCGGGGACCCGCACCTCGAAGAGGGTATGGCCACGTTCGGCACCGGGCCAGAAGGCCTCGTCGAGCCCCAGGCGGCGGCACAGCTCGCGCGGGTCGCGGATCGCCCTGGCCAGCTGGGTCTGCCAGCGTGCCTGGAGGGAGAGGGCGCGCGCCTCCCGGTCGGGACGCTGCAAAAGGGCGCTGCTTCGGGTTATCATGCGACACACCAGTCAATGCGGACGGGGGCGAGTTCCCCGTCGACTTTCATCTGCTTGCGCGCGCCCCCGGCCAGTGCCGGTGGCGCGCTCGAATATGGGTTAGACATCATGGCCAATTATTCTACCAACGAATTCAAGGGCGGTCTGAAGGTGATGCTGGACGGCGACCCGTGCAGCATCGTCGAGAACGAGCTGGTCAAGCCCGGCAAGGGACAGGCCTTCAACCGCGTCAAGCTGCGCAACCTGATGACCGGCCGCGTCTGGGAGCGCACCTTCAAGTCCGGCGACTCCCTGGAGGCCGCCGACGTCCTCGAGCTGGAGATGGAATACCTCTACACCGACGGTGACATGTGGTACTTCATGAAGACCGACGGCTCCTTCGAGCAGTACGCCGTGGAGAAGAAGGCCCTGGGGGATACCGAGAAGTGGCTCAAGGAGCAGGTCCCCTACACCGTGACCCTGTGGAACGACAACGTGATCAACGTCACCCCGCCGAACTTCATCGAGCTGGAAGTGACCGAGACCGACCCGGGTCTCAAGGGGGACACCGCCCAGGGTGGCTCCAAGCCGGCGACCCTCTCCTCCGGCGCCGTGGTCCGCGTGCCGCTGTTCATCAACGAGGGCGAGGTGCTGAAGGTGGATACGCGGTCCGGCGAGTACGTCTCCCGCGCCTGAGTCCGGCTTCGCCGGGAGCTGGAAGGACGCCCGCTTCGCGGGCTTAAGCCGGAAGCTTGAACAGATGTCTGGATATCGGGTTGGGCAGGCAACCTGCTGTCCTCGGGCTTCGGGGCGCGAGCTTTTAGCTTTCAGCTTTCAACTTATAGCTCTCAAGGCCACGCTAACGGCGTGGCCTTGGCGGTTCTGGAGGTCGGAACATGACAGACGACTGGCGCCCCACGGCGACGATCGAGACCCTGCGCGAGCGGGCCCGCCTGCTCGCCGAGGTGCGCGCCTTCTTCGCCCGTCGCGGCGTGCTGGAGGTGGAGACGCCGGTGCTGGGCCACGGCGGCAGCACCGAGGTGCACCTGGTATCGCTCTCCGCGGAGGCGACCACGCCGGCCGGGCGCGAGCGGCTCTGGCTGCAGACCTCCCCGGAGTTCGCCATGAAGCGGCTGCTGGCCGCGGGCTCGGGGCCGATCTTCCAGCTGGCCCGAAGCTTTCGCGACGGCGAGGTGGGGCGGCGCCACAACCTCGAGTTCACCATGCTGGAGTGGTATCGCCCCGGCTTTAGCCTCGACGAGCTGATCGAGGAGAGCGCCGCCCTGGTGCGTCGCGTGCTGGGCCGAGAACGGGGGGATGAGGCGGGCCCGCTTCGCCGGCGGCGCTACCGCGAGCTGTTTCGCGAGCACCTGGCCCTCGACCCCTTCACCGCCCCGCTTGCCGAGCTGCGGCGCCGGGCCGGGCAGGTGGGTGGCCTGGACATGGCCGACAGCGACCGCGACGGCTGCCTCGACCTGCTGATGAGCGTCGAGATCGAGCCCCATCTCGGACGGGGGGGGCTCGAGGTGGTCGTGGACTATCCGGCCAGTCAGGCCGCCCTGGCTCGCCACCATCGCGACCCCGAGGACGGCGCCCGGGTGGCCTCGCGCTTCGAGCTCTATCTGGAGGGGCTGGAGCTGGCCAACGGCTACGACGAGCTCACCGATGCCAAGGAGCAGGCGGCGCGCTTCGCGCAGGACAACGCCGCCCGCCGTGCCGCGGGCCTGTCCGAGGTGGACGTTGACCAGCGCCTGCTGGCCGCCCTGGCGCACGGCATGCCCGAGGGGAGCGGCGTCGCCCTGGGCCTCGACCGGCTGATCCAGCTGGCGCTGGGCAAGTCGAGCGTGGCGGAGGTCATCGCCTTCGCTACCCCGCGCTGTTAGTGGCAAGCCAATTGCGTTATCCAGACTTCGCCGCTCGGGGCTGACCCGGGGACAGGCCTTCGAGGGGGCGCTGTGAATACATCCTTGTACGCTACCTCCGCCATCCCTGGTCTCCGGACCCCCTCTACGACCTGTCCCCGGCGCCCCTCGCTAACTGTCCTGCCGTAATGCTCCCAGCGACTGCCCCATCCGCACCTTGGCGCCGGGCGCGAGGGTGTCGGTGAAGGAGACCGGCTCGCTGAAGGCCATCACCACTGTGGAGCCGAGCTTGAAGCGGCCCATCTCCTCGCCCTTCTCGAGGCGTACCGGGGTGTCGAAGCGGGTGCGCTGCACCTCGCCGGAGAGCGGGGTGATCTGGCCGGCCCAGACCGTCTCGATGGCGGCGACGATCATCGCCCCCACCAGCACCACCACCATGGGGCCCTGTTCGGTGTCGAAGTGGCACACCAGCCGCTCGTTGCGGGCGAAGAGGTTGGGCACATGCTCGGTGGTGGCGGCGTTCACCGAGAACAGTCGGCCCGGCACGTAGACCATCTCGGTGAGGGTGCCGCTGGCGGGCATGTGGACCCGGTGGTAGTCACTCGGCGAGAGGTAGACGGTGGCAAAGCTGCCGCCGAGGTAGCGTCGCGCCGCCTCGCCGTCGTCGCCGAGCAGCTCCATCATCGAGAAGCGGTGGCCCTTGGCCTGGAGCAGCTGGCCGGCCTCGATGGCGCCGAACTGAGAGAGCGTGCCGTCGGCGGGGGAGACCAGGCCCGCGCCGAGGGGGCGGGCGTCCTCCTCCAGGGCGCGGGTGAAGAAGTCGTTGAAGGTGGCATAGGCCGTCGGGTCGGGCTCGGCCGCCTCGTCCATGTCGACGCGGAACTGCCGGATGAAGGCGCGGATAAGCGCATTCTTCAGCCACGGCAGCCGGCAGTCGGCGAGCCCGCCCACCAGCCGCGAGAGCAGGTGGTGGGGCAGCGGGTACTGGATCAGGGCAAAGAGTCGGGAGAGTGGCAAGGGGGTGTCCTATGTCTCGATCGGCGTATCGTCGCGGTTGCCCCACTCCTTCCAGGAGCCGGCATAGCCGCGGATCTTCTCGAAGCCCAGCGCCTTGCCCACCAGCCAGGTGAAGCCGCTGCGGTGGTGGCTCTGGCAGTGGGTGACCACTTCCATGTCAGGGGTCAGGCCCAGGGCCTCGAGCTCGGTGACGAGCTCCGCGTAGTCGCGGATCCGCAGGCCGTGCTCCCGGTCCATGGCGTCGGTCCACTCCATGTTCACCGCCCCGGGGATATGGCCGAGGCGGGCGTTGTCGCCCTTCTCGCCGTCGTACTCGGCCCGCGAGCGGGCATCCCAGACCGCGAACCCCTTCTCGCCCAGGCGCTCCTGGAGCTCGAGACGGTCGATGGCGACCTCGGGGTGCAGGATCTCCGCCTCGTAGTCGCTGGGGCGGGGAGCGCTCGCCTCGGTGGAGACGGCCTGGCCGGCCTCCCGCCAGGCATGGATGCCGCCATTGAGGTAGGAGTAGCGGGTGTGGCCGATCAGCTCCAGGGTCCACAGCAGGCGCCCGGCCCAGCCGCCGCCCTCGTCATCGTAGGCGACCACATGGGTGTCCCGAGTCAGGCCGAGGGATGAGAACAGCGCCGTGAGTTGCTCGACGGTGGGTTCGAGGCAGGGCACCTCGCCCTCGCCGCTCATCAGCAGGCGGTGGTCCAGGAAGACGGCGCCGGGGACGTGACCCTCGCCGTAGCTCTCGGCCTTGAGCGGGACGTCGATGATCAGCAGCGACAGCTCGTCCAGGTGCTCGGCGAGCTGGTCGGGCTCGATGATCAGCGGGAGCAGGTTGTCTTCGGAACTCATGGCACATTCTCCTTAAATTCAGCTCCGTAAAGTCGACTCCTTGATTCGGGCACCCTTGAGGCGGGCGCCTGGCGTCAGGCCTCCCCGAGACTCTCGAGGATGCGTCGGTAGCTGGCAAAGCGTTCGGGGTGGATCTCGCCGCGTTCCACGGCGGCGAGCAGGGCGCAACCCGGCTCATGACGGTGGCGGCAGTCGCGGAAGCGGCAGTGGCCCAGGAAGTCGCGGAACTCGATGAAGCCCTCGGTGACCTGCTCCTCGTCCAGATGGCCCAGGCCGAACTCGCGGATCCCCGGCGAGTCGATCAGCTCGCCCTCGCTGGCCTCGCCCGAGGCGGGGCTAGGCAGGACGTAGAGGCGCGCGGTGGTGGTGGTGTGGGTGCCCTTGCGCGTGTCCTTTGACAGCGCCCCGATGCGAAGTTCCTCGTCCGGTAGCAGGCGGTCGATCAGCGAGGACTTGCCCACGCCGCTCTGGCCCACGAAGACCGAGGTGCGCCCGGCCAGACGAGCATGCAGGGCCGTGAGGCCTCCCTCGTGCTCGGTGGTGGTGGTGACTACCGGGTAGCCCAGGTCCTGGTAGCGTTTCAGCAGGTCACGCAGTTCACCGCCCTGTTCCGGCAGCAGGTCGATCTTGTTGAGCACCAGCACCGGGGCGATGCCGGTGGCCTCGGCGGCCACCAGGTAGCGGTCGATCAGGTTGGCATGGGGCGCCGGCTCCACCGCGAAGACGATCAGGATCTGGTCGATGTTGGCGGCCACCGGCTTGAGCTGGCCGCGCGCATCGGGGCGTTCCAGCACGCTGTCGCGCTCGCCCCGGGCCACCACCACGCCGTCACTGGCGTCATGGGCGGCGCGCCAGATCACCCGGTCGCCGGTCACCAGCCCCTCGAGGTTGGCGCGCAGGTGGCAACGCACGGCCTCGCCGCCCTGGTCGGGTCGCACGTCCAGGGTGCGGCCGAAGTGGGCGATCACCCTGCCACCCTGTTCGGGCCCGTACTCGCCGGCGGCCAGCTTCTCCCCGTCCCGGGAGTCGCGTCGGTCCGCGCGACGGGCGCGTTCGGCCTGGACCTTCTCGATGCGCCAGCGCTGCTGGCGGCTCAACTTGCGTTTGCTCATGGGGGCCTGAAGCTCGCTACAATGGGCCTCATTGTACTCACCCAAGGTGTCCGCTGTCGTCAGCGGGCGTCACGCAAGGAACTCATATGGCAGAGCACTCTCCCTCCGAGACCCCCGACACCCGGGACCCGCGACGCGAGCGTCTGGTCTGGATCGACCTGGAGATGACCGGACTCGACCCCAACCGCGAGCGGATCATCGAGGTGGCGACCCTGGTCACCGACAGCGACCTCAACGTCGTCGCCGAGGGGCCGGTGATCGCGGTGCACCAGCCCGACGCCCTCCTCGGGGCGATGGACGAGTGGAACACCCGGACCCATGGCGCCTCCGGCCTGGTGAAGCGGGTGAAGCAGAGCCCGGTCGACACCGCCGAGGCCGAGCGGCGCACGCTCGCCTTCCTCGAGGCGCATGTCGCCCCCGGCTCCTCGCCCATGTGCGGCAACAGCATCCACCAGGACCGCCGCTTCCTGGAGCGGGAGATGCCCGAGCTGCTGGCCTTCTTCCACTACCGCAACCTGGATGTCTCGACCCTCAAGGAGCTGGCCAAGCGCTGGAACCCGGGGGCGCTGGTCGGCTTCCAGAAGCGCAACGTGCACCTCGCCATGGACGACATCAAGGAGTCCATCGCCGAGCTGGCGCACTATCGCCGCACCTTCCTGCGCCTGGCGGGGGACGAGAGCGACGAGGAAGAGTAGGCCCTTCGGGCCAGGAACAAGCGCCAAGGAGCAAGCGGCAAGGAACCCCCTTCCCGCCGGTGAGTGCGGAGCACATGCTGACTTGCAGCTTGCAGCTTGCAGCTTGCAGCTTGCAGCTTACGGCTTACGGCTTACGGCTATGAGCTCTTGGCGCTTCTTCCGCTGGCGGGCCAGCGCCCAGCGCACGTGCTCGCGCACCAGGTCGGAGGGGTAGGGCAGGCGCGCCCACAGGGCGGCCTCCACGGCCTCGCTCCAGGGGGCGTTGCCGAGCCCCACGGCGAGGTTGCGCAGCCAGCGCTCGTAGCCGATGCGGCGGATCGGGCTGCCGGCGGTCTTCTCCAGGAACTCCTCCTCGCCCCAGGCGAACAGCGAGACCAGGCTCGCGCGGTCCAGGTCGTGGCGGGGAGCGAAGTCGGCCTCGCGGGAGACCCGGGTGAAGCGGGTGAAGGGGCAGACCAGCTGGCAGTCGTCGCAGCCGAACACTCGGTTGCCCATGGCCGCACGAAAGCGCTCGGGAATGGCACCGTGAAGCTCGATGGTGAGGTAGGAGATGCAGGCCCGGGCATCCACCACCCGGTCCTCGACGATGGCGCCGGTGGGGCAGGCGGTGCGACAGGCGCTGCAGCTGCCGCAGTGGTCGCCCTCGAAGGGGGCGTCCACCGGCAGCGGCAGGTCGGTGTAGAGCTCGCCCAGGAAGAACAGCGAACCGGCCCTGGGGTTGAGCAGCATGGCGTTCTTGCCGAACCAGCCCAGTCCCGCCTTGCGGGCCAGGGCTCGTTCCATCACCGGGGCGGAGTCGACGAAGGCGCGGTAGCCGAAAGGGCCGATCTCGGCCTCGATCCATTTTGCCAGGGTGGCCAGCCGCTTGCGCATCAGCTTGTGGTAGTCGCGTCCGGTGGCATAGCGGGAGACGTAGGCGGTCTGCGGCTGGCCGAGCACCTTCGCCGTCTCCACCTCGGCGGGCAGGTAGTCGAGGCGCACGCTGATCACCCGCACGGTGCCGGGGACCAGCTCCGCCGGTCGGGTGCGCTTGGTGCCGTGCTTGGCCATGAAGCCCATCTCGCCGTGGTGGCCGGCGGCCAGCCAGCGCGTCAGGCGCTGCTCGTCCTCGGCCAGGTCGACGTCGGTGATGCCGAGCTGCTGGAAGCCGAGCTCTCGGCCCCAGACCTTGATCCTCTCGGCGAGGCCGGTCATGTCGGGTTCGTCACCCGGAGCGGACACTGGGGTCATGATCGAGAAAACACCATGCAGATCGGCCCCGTGACTTGGCGTGGGGCGCAGAGAATTTACACTCGGTATGGTAAAGCATCCCGAACGAGGAGACACCGGATGACCCGGGAAGCCGCACAACCCGAGACGCAGTCGCGGCCGCTCTATCGCGCCGACCAGGTGCGCGAGCTCGACCGGCGCACCATCGCCGCCGGCATCGAGGGCTTCGCCCTGATGCAGCGCGCGGCCGCGGCCGCCTGGCAGAGCCTCAAGGCCCGCTGGCCCGGGGTGCGCTCGCTCAGCGTGCTCTGCGGCGGCGGCAACAATGGCGGCGATGGCCATGTGCTGGCGGCGATGGCCGCCGCCGAGGGACTCACCGTGCAGCGCATCCTGCTCAAGCCGCGCGACGCGTTGTCCGGCGATGCCGGGCGCGCCGCCGACATGGCCACGGCGGCCGGGGTGGAGGCCGTGGCCTGGCGCTCGGATCTCGTTCTCGAGGGCGAGCTGGTCGTCGATGCCCTGCTGGGCACCGGCCTCGGCGGCGAGGTGCGCGGCGAGGCCCGAGAGGCGATCGAGGCCATCAACGCCAGCGGCCTGCCGGTGCTGGCCATCGACATTCCCTCGGGGCTGCATGCCGACACCGGTGCCGTCCTCGGCACGGCGGTGCGGGCGTGTCGCACCGTGACCTTCATCGGCGACAAGCTGGGCCTGTACACCGGGGCGGCGTCGTCTCGGGTGGGGGAGGTCGACTTCCGTGCCCTGGGCGTGGATGCCGAGGCCGAGGCGGACCTCCTGCCCGCGGCCCGCCTGCTGGATGCCGGACTGATCCCGGCCTGGCTGCCGCCACGGGAGCGCAGCGCCCACAAGGGAGACTTCGGCCATGCGCTGGTGCTGGGCGGGGCGCCGGGCTTCGGCGGGGCGGCGCTGCTCGCCGCCGAGGCCTGCGCGCGGCTGGGCGCCGGCAAGGTGAGCCTGGCCACGGCCCCCGAGCACGTGACCGCGAGCCTGGTGCGCCGTCCCGAGGTGATGGTCCACGGCATTCGCGGTGCCGGGGATCTCGATGGGTTGGCGGATCGCGCCGACGTGCTGGTGGTGGGGCCGGGGCTCGGCCAGGGCAGCTGGGGGCAGGGTGTGCTGCAGGCGGCCCTCTCGGTTGGGAAGCCGATGGTGGTGGACGCCGACGCCCTCAACCTGCTGGCGACACGCTTCAGCGGCCAGCGCCGCGAGGAGTGGGTGTTGACGCCGCACCCCGGCGAGGCCGCCCGCCTGCTGGGGCTCTCCGCCGGCGAGGTCGAGGCCGACCGGCCCGCGGCGGCCCTGGCCCTGCAGCGGCGCTACGGCGGGGTGGTGGTGCTCAAGGGCGCCGGCAGCCTGGTGGCCGGCCCCAGGGGGCTCGCTGTCTGTCCCCACGGCAATCCGGGCATGGCCAGTGGCGGCATGGGCGATGCGCTCTCCGGCATCCTGGGTGCGCTCCTGGCCCAGGGGCTCCCCCTCGAGGCGGCTGCCCGGCTCGGCGTGCTGGTGCATGCCCTGGCCGCCGACATGGCGGCCCGGCAGGGGGGAGAGCGTGGCCTGCTGGCCGGCGATCTGGCATCCTGTGCACGAATTCTGGTCAACCCGACGATGGGCGAGGACGATGCAGCTGCGACTCGATGACGAAGACCGCCAGGTCGCCTTCGGCGAGTGCCTGGGGCGGGCCCTGGAGGGCCATGGTCGCGTGCACCTGACCGGCGAGCTCGGGGCCGGCAAGACCACCCTGACACGGGGCATCCTGCGGGCCTGCGGCCACCAGGGGGCGGTCAAGAGCCCCACCTACACCCTGGTGGAGCCCTACGAGCTGGACGAGATCCGGGTGTACCACTTCGACCTCTATCGTCTGGGCGACCCCGAGGAGCTGGAGTTCATCGGCGGCCGCGACCTGCTCGCCGAGGACGCGCTCTGCGTGATCGAGTGGCCGGAGCGGGGCGAGGGCTGGCTGCCGGCCCCGGACCTGGCGGTGGTCCTGCGGCTGGCCGGCAGCGGGCGCGAAGCGACGCTCGAGGCCGGCAGCGAGCATGGCCGGGCGGTGCTGGCGCGCCTGGCGACGATGCCGGTGCTGGCCGGCTGGATCCTGGACAGGGAAGGTGAAGCAGCGCGATGACACGCATCAGACCGCCAGGGCGCCTGCTGGCCGGGCTGGGAGGGCTGCTGCTGTGGCTCGCCAGCGGCCTGGCCGATGCCGCCAGTGTCGACAACCTGCGCCTCTGGGCGGCGCCCGACCATGCGCGCCTGGTCTTCGACCTCTCCTCCCCGGCGCGGGCCAATGTCTTCAGCCTCGACAATCCGCGCCGCCTGGTGATCGACCTCGACGACAGCCAGCTCAATGCCAGCGTCGACCGGCTGGACCTCGAGGGGAGCGCCATCAGCACCCTGCGCACCGGTGTGCGTGATGGCAATGGCCTGCGGGTGGTGCTGGAACTCGAGCGGGAGGTCGAGCCCCGCCACTTCACCCTGGCGCCCAACGACCAGTACGGCCATCGCCTGGTGGTGGACCTGGAGTACCCCGGGGAGAGCGCCGTGGAGGATCCCATCGACCCCATCGAGGCGATGATCCGCGAGCAGGAGATTGCCGCCGACCGTGCCCGCAGCGAGGCGGTGGCAGAGGGCCGCAACCCCGCCGATATCGCCGCCGCCCAGGTGCTGGAGCCGGCCAAGCCGCATCCCAGGCGCGACATCATCATCGCCATCGATGCCGGTCACGGCGGCGAGGACCCGGGCGCGATCGGCCCGTCCGGCACCCGCGAGAAGGATATCGTGCTGGAGATGGCCCAGCGTCTGGCGCGGCTGGTCAATGCCGCGGAGGGGTTCCGGGCGGTGATGATCCGCGACGGCGACTACTACGTCGGGCTGCGCCAGCGGACCCGCATCGCCCGGGAACAGAAGGCCGACTTCTTCGTGTCGATCCATGCCGATGCCTTCAACAGCCCGCGGCCCAACGGCAGCTCGGTCTATGCGCTGTCCCAGCGGGGGGCCACCTCGGAGACCGCCCAGTGGCTGGCCGCCAGCGAGAACGAGGCCGACCTGATCGGCGGGGTCGACGGCAGCCTGTCGCTGGACGACAAGGACGAGGTGCTGCGCGGGGTGCTGCTCGACCTGACCATGACGGCGACCCTCAACGACTCCCTGACCATCGGCGGCCAGGTGCTCGACCAGCTCGGCCGGGTCAACCGGCTGCACAAGTCGCGGGTCGAGCAGGCCGGTTTCATGGTGCTCAAGTCGCCGGACATCCCCTCGCTGCTGGTCGAGACCGGCTTCATCTCCAACCCCGACGAGGAGCGCCGGCTGCGCGACGGCGGCTATCAGCAGAAGATGGTCGAGGCGGTGTTCGGCGGCATCCGCGGCCACTTCCAGCGCAACCCGCCACCGGCCAGCCTGCTGGCCTGGCAGCGTGACCGCAATCGCAGCCCCGAGGGCAACGAGTATCGCATCCAGCCCGGCGATACCCTCTCGGAGATCGCGGCCCGTCACGGCGTGCCGGTGGCCCAGCTCAAGCAGGCCAACGAGCTCAACGGCGACGTGATCCGGGTCGGACAGGTGCTGCGCATCCCCCGGACGTGAGGCCGGCGTACCCCCTTCAGACCCGGAACCCTCGGAGCGACATGTCAGAGAAGCGACACATCCAGATCCTCGATCCCCGCCTGGCCAACCAGATCGCCGCCGGCGAGGTGGTCGAGCGGCCGGCGTCGGTGGTCAAGGAACTGGTGGAGAACGCCATCGACGCCGGCAGCCGACGCATCGAGGTCGAGCTGGAGAACGGCGGGGCCCGGCTGATCCGCGTGCGGGACGACGGCAGCGGCATCGGCGAGGCCGACCTGCCGCTGGCGTTGTCGCGCCACGCCACCAGCAAGATCGTCTCCCTGGAGGAACTCGAGGGCGTGGCAAGCCTGGGCTTTCGCGGCGAGGCCCTGGCCTCGATCAGCTCGGTGGCACGCCTCGAGCTGGTCTCCAACACCGACGAGGACCCGCGCAGCGGCTGGCGCGTGGTGGCCGAGGGGCGGCGCATGGAGCCGCGCGTGACCCCGGCCCCGCATCCGCGGGGCACCTCGGTCTCGGTGCGTGATCTCTTCTTCAACACTCCGGCACGGCGCAAGTTCCTGCGTACCGAGAAGACCGAGTTCGGCCACGTCGAGGAGGCCTTCCGGCGCCAGGCGCTGTCGCGCTTCGACATCGGCTGGGTGCTGCGCCATAACCACAAGACCCTCCACCAGCTGCCGGCGGGCGATGACCCGGTGGCCCGTGAGCGTCGCCTCCAGTCCCTGCTCGGCAAGGCCTTCCTGGAGAATGCCCTGCACCTGGACCTGGAGGTAGGGGGGCTGCGGCTGTGGGGCTGGGTCGGGCTGCCGACCCACTCGCGCGCCCAGGCCGACCAGCAGTATTTCTTCGTCAACGGCCGCGTGGTGCGCGACCGCCTGGTCGCCCATGCCATCCGCCAGGCCTACCGCGACGTGCTCTTCCATGGTCGCCACCCGGTGTTCGTGCTCTACCTCGAGGTCGACCCAAGGGTGGTGGACGTCAACGTCCATCCCACCAAGCATGAGGTGCGCTTCCGCGACGGGCGAATGGTCCACGACTTCCTGTTCTCGAGCCTGCACCGCGCGCTGGGCGAGGCCCGGCCCGGCGAGGGTGGCGAACGCGACGAGGCCAGCGAAACGCCTGAGACGGCGGACGGCGTGCGCGAGGCGGCGCCGGCCTGGCAGCAGCAGCCGATGGCGCTGCCGGGGCACGCGGAGCGTGACGGGGCCCGTGATAGCGTGACGCCCGACCGGGTGCGGGCCTTTATGGAGGGCTACCGTGCGCTGCACCCCGACCACGAGGAGCGCCTGCTGACTCCCCAGCCGGCCGCCCCGGCCCCCGGCGGCAGCGCCGCGGGCGTGGCCCTCGAGGAGCGTCGCACCGCGCAGGCGGCCCGTGCCCCGCGCCCGGCGATGCCCGAGGAGGACGCGACCCGTGCGCCACCGCTGGGCTATGCCGTGGCCCAGCTGCACGGGGTCTATATCCTCGCCCAGACCGAGCGCGGCCTGGTGGTGGTGGACATGCATGCCGCCCACGAACGCATCGTCTACGAGCGGATGAAGGCTCAGGTCCACGGCGGTACGGGAGACGGCGGCGGGCTGCAGGCCCAGCCGCTGCTGGTGCCGGTGTCGCTGGCGGCGAGCCCCGCCGAGGTGGCCACCGCCGAGGCCGAACATGACGCCTTCGCGCGCCTCGGCGTGGAGCTCGACGTGGCCGGTCCCGAGACCCTGCTGGTGCGCCAGGTCCCGGTGCTGCTCGCCGAGGCCGACGTGGAGCCGCTGGTGCGTGACATGCTCGCCGACCTGGAGCGCTACGGCCGCTCCGACCGGCTCGAGGCGCGCATCAACGAGCTGCTGGCGACCATGGCCTGCCACGGCAGCGTGCGGGCCAACCGCCAGCTGGGGCTCGAGGAGATGAATGCCCTGCTGCGCGACATGGAGCGCACCGAGCGCAGCGGCCAGTGCAACCACGGCCGTCCCACCTGGACCGAGATGAGCATGAAGGAGCTGGACCGCCTCTTTCTGCGCGGTCAGTAGACCCATGAGCGATACGCGCCCCCCCGCCATCCTGCTGATGGGGCCTACTGCGGCCGGCAAGACCGACCTGGCCATCGAACTCCACGAGCGGCTTGGGTGCGAGCTGATCAGCGTCGACTCCGCCATGGTCTACCGCGGCATGGACATCGGCAGCGCCAAGCCCTCGCCCGAGGAGCTGGCCCGGGCGCCACACCGGCTGATCGACATCCGCGACCCCGCCGAGCCCTATTCCGCCGCCGACTTCCGCGAGGACGCCCTGCGCGAGATGCGCGCGATCCGCGACACGGGCCGGGTCCCGCTGCTGGTGGGCGGCACCATGATGTACTTCAAGTGCCTGCTCGAGGGGGTGGCCAACCTGCCCGCCTCGGACCCGGCGGTGCGCGCCGAGCTGGAGGAAAGGGTGGCGCGTCTCGGCCTGGCGGCGCTGCATGAGGAGCTGGCCCGGGTCGATCCGCTCTCGGCGGCGCGCATCCATCCCAATGATCCCCAGCGGCTGATGCGGGCGCTGGAGGTCCATCGGCTGGCGGGCCGCCCGCTCAGCGAGCTGTGGGGCGAGCAGCGCCGTGAAACCTTTCCCTGGCGTACGCTGTCGATAGGCCTCGCGCCGTCTGACCGTGGCGTGCTCCATGCGCGCATCGCCCGGCGCTTCACGGCGATGCTCGATGCCGGGTTCCTCGACGAGGTGGCGGCCCTGAAGGCGCGCGGCGATCTGGATGCCTCGCTGCCCGCCATGAAGAGCGTGGGCTATCGTCAGGCATGGGCCTGCCTGGAGGGCGAGTTCGGGCGTGGCGAGCTCGAGCGGCGCGGGATCATCGCCACCCGGCAGCTGGCCAAGCGCCAGCTGACCTGGATGCGCAGCTGGCCGGGGCTCCACTGGGTCGACAGCCTGGGCCCCGATCCCCTGGGCGAGGTCTTGAAACTCGTGCGCGAATTCGGCACTTAGCGTAAGATGGGCCTTTCGGTGGCCGGGTGAACAGGCCCCTCAGGGTATCCAGCGTTGCCCCCTGGCGGGAGCGACGACGACCGACATAACATCAACCCCCAGAGACACTTCAGGGAGAGCAACATGTCCAAAGGGCAGTCCCTTCAAGACCCGTACCTGAACATCCTGCGCAAGGAGCGCATTCCGGTATCGATTTTCCTGGTCAACGGCATCAAGCTGCAGGGCCAGATCGAGTCCTTCGACCAGTTCGTCATCCTGCTGCGCAACACCGTCAGCCAGATGGTCTACAAGCACGCCATCTCCACCGTGGTGCCGTCGCGCAACGTGCGCCTGCCGGCCCCGGACGCGCAGCCGGACCCTGATGCGTGAGGTATTGATTGTTTTTTGAACGTCCCGACGCCGGCGAGACGGCGATCCTTGTCCATGTGGATTTCCAGGACGAGCAGGAGCGCGAGGATGCGGGTGAGTTCCTCGAGCTCGTGCGCTCGGCCGGCGCGGAGCCGGCCACCCTGATCACCGGCAGTCGCAAGCGCCCCGATTCCCGCACCTTCGTGGGCTCGGGCAAGCTCGAGGAGCTGCGCGAGGCGAAGGCGGTGCATCACGCCGAGCTGGTGATCTTCAACCATGGCCTGAGCCCCTCCCAGGAGCGCAACCTGGAGCGCGAGCTCAAGTGCCGGGTGATCGACCGTACCGGCCTGATCCTCGACATCTTCGCCCAGCGTGCCCGCACCCATGAGGGCAAGCTGCAGGTGGAGCTCGCCCAGCTCGAGTACATGTCGACGCGCCTGGTGCGCGGCTGGACCCACCTGGAGCGCCAGAAGGGCGGCATCGGCCTGCGGGGGCCGGGCGAGACCCAGCTCGAGACCGACCGCCGCCTGCTGCGGGCACGCATCAAGGCGATCCACAAGCGGCTCGACAAGGTGCGCAGCCAGCGCAGCCAGAATCGTCGGGCCCGTTCCCGGGCGGAGATCCCCAGCGTCTCGCTGGTGGGCTACACCAACGCCGGCAAGTCCACGCTCTTCAACGCCCTGACGTCCGCCCGGGTCTATGCGGCCGACCAGCTCTTCGCTACCCTCGACCCGACGCTGCGTCGCCTGGAGATCGAGGATGTGGGACCGGTGGTGCTCGCCGACACCGTGGGGTTCATCCGTCACCTGCCCCACAAGCTGGTCGAGGCCTTCCGCGCCACCCTGCAGGAGGCCGCCGAGGCCTCGCTGCTGGTGCACGTGATCGACGCCGCCGACCCCGACCGCGAACTCAACGTGGCCCAGGTCGAGGCGGTGCTCGACGAGATCGGCGCCCTGGAGGTGCCGACCCTCAAGGTGATGAACAAGATCGACCTGCTCGACAGCGCACCGCGCATCGAGCGTGACGGGGAGGGCCGGCCCGAGGTGGTCTGGCTCTCGGCCCGCGAGGGCAAGGGGCTCGAGCTGCTGGAGCAGGCGCTTTCGGAGTGCCTGGCCGATGACATCATCGACTTCGAGCTCTGCCTGGCCCCGGAGCAGGGCAGGCTGCGGGCCGGGCTGCACGACCTCGGTGCGGTGCGTGGGGAGCGCTTCGACGACGCGGGTCACACCCTGCTGGAAGTGCGCCTGCCACGGCGTGACTTCCTGCAGCTGATGGCGCGGCTGGGCGAGCGTGCCGACGACTACCTGCCGGCGGCGCTGCAGGCGCCGCCGGTGTGGGAAGCGTGACGTGAAAGGTCCGGTCCGCTGGCGGGCAGGCCAGCAGCCACAACATGATGACAGGGACGTCGGGCCGCGCCGGGCGATCCCCGCAGGTTCGCAACCGACGTCCGTCGCCGGCACTGCCGGTGGTGGAATGCAACGCATAGTGGAGACGACGTATGGCCTGGAATGAGCCTGGTGGTGGCAACCAGCACGACCCCTGGAGCGGGGGTGGCCGCGGTGGCAGTGGCGGCGGGGGTAAAGGCGGCGGCAATCAGGGGCCGCCCGACCTCGACGAGGCCCTGAAGAAGTTTCAGGACAAGCTCAACAGCATGCTGGGCGGCCGCGGGGGCAAGAAGGGCGGTTCCGGCGGCAAGGGCGGCGGTGGCAAGCCCCGCAATGCCTTCACCCTGCCGGGCCTGCTGATCGTGGTCGCCCTGGCCATCTGGGCGGCCTCCGGCTTCTACCTGGTCGACCAGTCCGAGCGCGGCGTGGTGCTGCGCTTCGGCAAGTTCCAGGAGGTCGTCACGCCCGGTCTGCAGTGGAACCCGCCGCTGATCGATGACGTGCGCATGGTCAACGTGACCCGCGTGCGCTCGCTGACCCAGACCCAGTCGATGCTGACTCGCGACGAAAACATCGTCGAGGTCGAGATCTCGGCCCAGTACCAGGTCGCCGACCCGCGCGACTTCGTGCTCAACGTGCGCAACCCGCAGCTCTCCATCGAGAACGCCCTGGACAGTGCGCTGCGCCACGTGGTCGGTGGTACCGACATGATCGACATCCTGACCTCCGGGCGCGAGATCCTCGGCAGCTCGGTGGCCAGTCGCCTGCAGTCCTACCAGGACAACTACGGCACCGGGATCCGACTGCAGACCATCAACATCGAGTCCACCTCGGCGCCGGACCAGGTCATCGATGCCTTCGACGACGTCATCCGGGCCCGCGAGGATCGTCAGCGCACCATCAACCAGGGCATGGCGTACGCCAACGCCATCATCCCCGAGGCCCAGGGCCAGGCCCAGCGCATCGTCGAGCAGGGCCAGGGCTATCGCGAATCCGTGGTCGCCGAGGCCCGGGGTCAGGCTAGCCGCTTCAATGCGCTGCTCGGCCAGTACGAGACCGCGCCATCGATCATGCGCGAGCGCCTCTACCTCGATGCCCTCAGCGAGGTGTTCGCCAATACCTCGAAGGTGATGGTCGACGTGGCCGACGACAGCCCGCTGATGTACCTGCCCCTGGACCAGCGCCCCGGTGGCGGCAGTGCCGGCAGCGATGCCAGCCAGGGCGAACAGGGCGAGCTGGATCCCCGCGTGCTGGAGCGCATGCGCTCCAGCCAGTCGTCGAGCAGCAACAGCAGCAACAGTGGAATCCGCAGGGAGGGCCGCTAAATGATCAACAATCGATCCCTGCTCATCGTCGGTGGCCTGGCCGCCGTGGCGTGGCTTGCCAGCAACAGCCTCTACGTGGTCGACGAGACCGAGCGTGCCGTGAAGCTGCGCTTCGGCGAGATCATCGAGGAGAACATCCAGCCCGGCCTGCACTTCAAGGTGCCGATCACCCAGACGGTGCGCACCTTCGACACCCGGCTGCTGACGCTGGACACCGACCCCAGCCGATACCTGACCCTGGAGCAGAAGGCGGTGATCGTCGACTCCTACGTCAAGTGGCAGGTGGTCAATCCGACCCAGTACTACGAGGCCACGGCGGGCGACGAGCTGATGGCCAGCCGGCTGATCCAGCCGCGGGTCGACGAGAGCCTGCGTAACGAGTTCGGTCGTCTCGACCTGCAGCAGATCATCGCCGAGCGCCGCGATGACCTGATGACCGGACCCACGGCGGATCTCGATGCCTTGCTGCGCGACGAGCTCGGCGTGGCCATCCGTGACATCCGGGTCAAGCGAATCGACCTTCCTCAGGACGTCTCCTCGGCGGTCTATGACCGCATGCGTTCCGAGCGTGAGCGCGAGGCCCGCGAGTGGCGTGCCCAGGGCCAGGAGGAGGCCGAGCGGATCCGCGCCAACGCCGATCGCCGCCGCCAGGTGCTGCTGGCCCAGGCCAACGAGCGCTCCGAGACCCTGCGCGGTGAGGGCGACGCCGAGGCGGCGGCCATCTTCGCCGACGCCTACGGCAAGGACGAGGAGTTCTTCAGCTTCTGGCGCAGTCTCAACGCCTATCGCGACAGCTTCGCCGGTGACGACAACATGCTGGTGCTGGATCCCTCCAGCGACTTCTTCCAGTACCTCAAGAGCCCCCAGGGCGGGGCCGAGTGACGGGCCCGGCGGGCGGTTCGCCGCCCGCCGGCCAGGGTTCAACCGGCCCGCAAACGTGGTAGAATCCTTAAACCGGGCGTGGCCCGGTTTTTTTGTGGCCTCTCCACTCCCGGCGTTCCCGTTCGCCAGCACGCCTCGCGCGACTCGGGCTCGTCGCAGGCCAACCATCGTCTTGCAGGATGAACGACATGACCATCGCTGACCGCTGGCTGCTCCCCGACGGCATGGACGAGGTACTGCCGCCCCAGGCCAGTCGCATGGAGGAGTTGCGCCGTGCGCTGCTCGACCTCTATCACCGCTGGGGCTACGACCAGGTGATGCCCCCGCCGGTGGAGTTCCTGGACTCCCTGCTTACCGGCACCGGCACCGACCTCGATCTGCAGACCTTCAAGCTGACCGACCAGATGACCGGCCGCCTGATGGGGGTGAGCGCCGATGTCACCCCCCAGGTGGCGCGCATGGATGCCCACTCCCTGCGCCGCCAGGGCCCGGTGCGGCTCTGCTACTGCACCAACGTGCTGCGTGCCAAGGCCGACCAGCACCAGGGCGGCCGCAGCCCGGTGCAGGTCGGCGTGGAGCTGTTCGGTCACGCTGGCCTTGAGGCCGACCTGGAGATCCTGCGCCTGGCACTGGCCAGCCTCGAGACCGCCGGAGCGACGGAGATCCACCTGGCGCTGGGCCATATCGGCATCTACCGTAGCCTGGTGCAGGCCGCGGGGCTGGATGCCGACCAGGAGCGTGCGCTCTTCGACGCCCTGGCCCTCAAGTCGCCGGGCGAGCTGGCATCGCGCGTGGAGGAGAGTGTCCGCGACCCGGGGCTGGCGGCGATGTTCCGCGCCCTGGGCGACCTGCACGGGGGGCTCGAGGTGCTGGAGGCGGCGCGCGAGGCCTTCGAGGAGGCGCCCCAGCCCGTGGGCGCGGCGCTGGACCAGCTGCGTGCCCTGGTCGACGGGGTGCTCGCCGAGTACCCCGGGGTCGAACCCTACTTCGACCTGGCCGAGCTGCGGGGCTATCAGTACCACACCGGCATGATGTTCGCCGCCTACGTGCCGCACTACGGCCAGGCGCTGGCCAAGGGGGGGCGCTACGATGACACCGGCCGCGCCTTCGGCCGTGCCCGGCCGGCGACGGGCTTCTCCATGGACCTCAAGCTGCTGGCCACCCTGGCACCCGAGGAGCCGGAGCCGGACGGCATCTGGGCGCCGGCCGAGGGCGAGGGACTGGCGGAGGCCCTGCAGGCGCTTCGCCAGCAGGGTGAGCGGGTCGTCCAGGCGCTGCCCGGGCAGCGCACCGGGCCGGCGGAGCACCGCTGCGACCGCCGGCTGGAACGTATCGACGGTCGCTGGGAGCCGCGTCTCCTGGAGACTTCACAGGACCGGGCCTGAGGGCCCGCGGTCAATGACCTCGGCCCTGGGCCTTTCCACGGGCGCGGTGCCGCAACGAGAGACGAGAGCACAATGGGCAAGAATGTAGTCGTACTGGGTACCCAGTGGGGTGACGAAGGCAAGGGCAAGGTCGTCGACCTGCTCACCGAATCCGCGTCGGCGGTGGTGCGTTTCCAGGGCGGTCACAACGCCGGCCATACCCTGGTCATCGACGGCGAGAAGACCGTCCTGCACCTGATCCCCTCGGGCATCCTGCGCAACGACAAGATCTGCGTGATCGGCAACGGCGTGGTGCTGTCGCCGGAGGCGCTGATGGAGGAGATCCGCGAGCTGGAGAGCAAGGGCGTGCCGGTGCGCGAGCGCCTGCGCCTGTCGCCGGCCTGCCCGCTGATCCTGCCGTACCACGTGCGCCTGGACCAGGCCCGCGAGAAGGCCCGTGGCATCGCCAAGATCGGCACCACTGGCCGCGGCATCGGCCCGGCCTACGAGGACAAGGTGGCGCGTCGCGGCCTGCGCCTTGGCGACCTGCTCCACCGCGAGCGCTTCGCCTCCAAGCTCGGCGAGGTGCTCGACTACCACAACTTCGTGCTGACCCAGTACCACGGCGAGAAGCCGGTGGACTTCCAGCAGGTGCTCGACCAGGCGATGGCCATGGCCGAGGAGCTGCGGCCCATGGTCTGCGACACCGTGGGCCTGGTCCACGAGATGCGTCGTGCCGGTGAGAACATCCTCTTCGAGGGGGCCCAGGGCTCGCTGCTGGACATCGACCACGGCACCTATCCCTTCGTGACCAGCTCCAACACCACCGCCGGCGGCACCGCCACCGGCTCCGGGGTCGGGCCGCTCTACCTGGACTACGTGCTGGGCATCACCAAGGCCTACACCACCCGGGTCGGCTCCGGTCCCTTCCCCACCGAGCTGTTCGACGACCACGGCCGCCACCTGGCCGAGAAGGGCCACGAGTTCGGGGCCACCACCGGCCGCGCGCGCCGCTGTGGCTGGTTCGATGCCGTGGCCCTGCGTCACGCCGTGCAGATCAACTCCGTCTCCGGCCTCTGCCTGACCAAGCTCGACGTGCTCGACGGCCTGGAGAACATCCGCGTCTGCGTGGGCTATCGCAGCAAGGACGGCGAGGTGCTCGATACCCCGGTGGACTCCGAGGGCTATGAAGCCATCGAGCCGCTCTACGAGGACCTTCCGGGCTGGAGCGAGTCCACGCTGGGGGCGCGTCGCGTCGAGGACCTGCCGGCCAATGCGCGCTCCTACATCAGCTTCCTGGAAGAGAAGGTGGGGACCTCCATCGACATCATCTCCACCGGTCCGGACCGCAACGAGACCATCGTGCTGCGCAACCCCTTCGACGGCTGACCGCCGCCTCGACAGTCCCGCTGAAACGCGAAGGCCGGCCCCCTCGAGGGCCGGCCTTCGCGTTGCTTGGACGATAGCGAATCAGTCCGCCGCGGCCACCTTCAGGGCCTCGGCGGCACTCTCGTCGGAGAGCAGCTCGTGGAGGGTCTCCAGCGCCATGCCGCTGTCGCCCTCCATCACGCCGTCGAGCCACACCAGGGCCTGCTCGCGGCTGGCATTCTCCAGCCCGTTGGCGGCCAGGTAGGCCTTGGCCAGCGCCAGGCGGGCGCTGGGGTGGCCCTGTTCGGCCGCCTTCAGCAGGTAGTCGGCGCCCTGGCGGACATCCTGCTCGAGGTTCTCGCCACGGATGTACTCCCGTCCCAGGGTGGCCATGGCCCCGGGGTGGCCCTGGTCGGCGGCCTCCTCGAGCAGGGTCCGGCCGCGTTCGCCGTCCCGGGGGACGCCGTTCTCGCCGCGCAGCAGCACGCGACCGAGGTTGGCGCGGGCGGAGAGGTCGCCGCTCTCCACGGCACGGTTCAGCCACTCCTTCGCCTTCTGCGGGTCGGCCTCCACGCCATTGCCGGCCAGGTAGGCCTGGCCCAGCAGCTGGGCGGCATAGGGGGTGCCGGCCTCGGCCGAGGGGCGCAGGTAGGCGATGCCCTGCTCGGGGTCGGCGGCGACATGCTTGCCCTCCAGGTAGGCGCGCCCCAGGGTCAGCCGGGCTCCCTGATGTCCCCCATCGGCGGCGGTGCGCAGCAGCGTCATGGCCCGCTCGGGGTCGCTGTCGAGGAGCATCTCGCCGAGCTCCGCCCTGGCGCCGTTGTGGCCGGCATTGGCGGCGCGGGTGAGCCAGCTCCGGGCGTGCTCGCGGTTCTGCTGCACGCCCTGGCCCTCGAGGAAGGCGCGCCCCAGGTCGGCCATTGCGCCGGGGTGGCCATCCTCGGCGGCCTCGATCAGGGCCCGGATGTCGCCCTGGGCCCCGCGGTCGCGGTTGACGCGGGTCATCGCCTCGTCGGCGGAGGCGTGGCCCGCCTGCCGGGCGCGGGCCAGCCACTCGCTGGCCTTGTCCAGGTCCCGGGGGAGGCCTCCCTCGCCCTTGCGGTAGGCGCGGCCCAGCACCACCATGGCGTAACCGTCGCCCTGCTGTGCGGCCTGCTGCAGCAGTTGCACGCCCCGCTCCGGCCGGGCCTCCAGGGGGCCCTCCAGATAGGCCGCGCCGAGCGCGGTCATGGCGGAGGTCTCGCCGGCGTCTGCCGCCGCCTGCAGCAATTGCTCGCCACGGCTGGGATGGAGGGGCAGTGTCTCGCCCTCCAGGTAGGCCTGGCCGAGTAGCGCCAGGGCGCCGCTCTGTCCCTGGTCGGCCGCCTGGCGCAGCAACGTCTCGGCCTGCTGGGGATCGGCGGTCACCCCGCGGCCCCTCAGATATGCCTCGCCCAGCTGCTGGGTGGCCCAGGGATGGCCCTGCTCGTGGGCGCGTTCCAGGTAGTCGACGGCGATGAAGGGCTGGCTGGGGGAGAGCTCGTCATTCATGTAGAAGTCGCCCAGCGAGGCGAGGGCCAGGGGATGATCCTGTGCCGCCGCTTCCTCGAGCTGGGCCACACCGCGGCGGGGATCCTCGCCCTCGATCAGCAGGCGCCCCAGGTGCACCCGGGCGTCCGTGGAGCCCTGCTCCGCGGCCCGGGTCAGCCACTGGCGCGCCTCGCCGGGGCGGCGGTCGACCAGGAACCCGCCCAGCTTGGTCATGGCATCGACATCGCCGTTGCTGGCCGCCTCCTCGAGCATCGCGATGCCTTGCCGGGTCTCCCCGGCGTCCAGCATGGCGCTCCCGGCATTGCCCAGCGCATCCTCGTCACCGGCCTCGGCCGCCTGGCGCAGCCAGTGCAGGCGCTGTTCGGGCTGGTCGCCGAGAAGGCCGTCGGGGGCATGCAGGCCCGCCAGGCGTTGCATGGCATCGGTCTCGCCGGCCGCGGCGCGCTTCTGCAGCGCCTCGGCGTAGCGCTGGGCATAGTCCATGGCGCGTTCGGGCTTCTCGTCGAGCCAGCCGCCGGGGGCATGGGCCTCGGCCAGCGCCCTGAACGCCTCCTCCTGGCCCTGCTCGGCCTCGATGGCATAGAGCCTGGCCGCCCGCTCGGGGTTCGCCGACACCCCGTCGCCGCCTTCCCGCAGCAGTTCTGCCAGCATCACCCGCTCGTCGCGGCCCACCTCCTCTTCCACGGCCAGGCGCAGCAGGTGGTAGGCGAGCAGGTCGTTGCGCTCGACCCCGTCGCCCTCGCGATAGAGCTTCGCCAGGTTGAGCGCGGCATGGCCGCGAATGTAGGAGGGAGTGCGCACCGCCCGGGCGTAGTGCTCGGCCGCCCGGGCAGGGTCGCGTGCCATCGCCTCACCCTGGTCGTAGAGCTTGCCCAGCTCGTAGTGCGCCTGGGGAAAGCCCTGGTCGGTCAGCGAGGTGAGCAGCCGGATCGCCTCACGCGGGTTGCCGGCGGCGGCCGCTTCGTCGGCCTTCTCGACGGTCTGCTTGTGCATCCACTCGAGGTTGCGCGGCTGGCCATCCTCGAACCAGGCCTGGTAGCGCTCGGGCAGGGGGGCGGTGGCCTGGGGGGCATTGTCGGTGACGGCGCATCCCGCGAGCAGCACCAGCAGGCTGGCCGAGGCCATCAGGCGCAGGCCCCGGGCATGCGGGAGGACGGTGATGTCAGTCGGGGTGGTGTTCATGGTGTTGGGTCCTCGCGGTGATCGATGGATGACGGCTGACAGCGGGGCATCACTCCTGCCCCAGCCCCTTGAAGGCGGTGGTCTCCTGCTTCTCCTCGTCGAGGGCGACATGCTGCTGTGCCTCGGGATCCATGAAGTAGAGGGTCATGTAGCCGCCGGCACTGCGGTTGTAGAGGGGACGTACCCGACGGATGAAGTCCTCGACGCGGGGATCGTCGAAGCGTTCGAGGTAGATCTCCATCCAGGTGAAGTACTGGGGGTCCTTGAGAAAGCCGGTGTACTGCTCGAGGGGGGCGTAGTCGCCCAGGGCGGCCGGGTCATCGAGGATCGCGAAGAGGAACTCGATGGCGTCATGGATGGTGCGGCCGTCGATCTCGAGTTCGAAGATGTCGTAGCCCTGACGGGCGATGACCTGCATGTTGGTGATCAAATAGAGCAGGCCATAGTTCTGGTAGTGGGTGGCGCGCCGTCCCCGGGAAACCTCCAGCGGGAAGGCGCCCTCTTTAGTCATGTCGTGCAGCGCGGCATGGATGGCGCTGACCCCGAAGCGGAACAGTTCGTTGTCCTCGGTCAGCACGCCGACCATGCTGGCGTAGAGCGCCCGGCGGTAGAAGTGGTTGTTGCAGCAGCTGTTGCCCTCGCCACCGGGGATGTCGGCGTGCTGGTGGGCCAGGCCGTTGAGCCACGCCTCGACGCGCTCGCGCTCCTCCTCCATGCCCTCGACGAAGGGGCGCACGTTGGCATAGGCCATGGCGGCGGCGAAGATCATCGATTCGGTGGCGAACCAGGCCTGGGGCTCGAGGGAGTCGTAGTAGAAGTCGGTCAGCGCCTCCTGCTGTGCCCAGTGGTCCAGGAAGCGGACCAGGCACTCGGCATAGTAGTCGTCGCCGCTGGCGACGAAGCTGCCGGCCAGCATCGAGACGTTGTCCTCGAACTGGAACAGCGGCTCCGAGGCGAGCTCCCAGGCCTCAGGGTTGGGGTAGTAGCCGGGGACGCGCAGGTGGGTGGTGATGGGCTCGTACTCCATCATCTGCTGGCAGCTCGGCCCCGGGGAGAGGTCGTCGATCTCCTGGAGCAGGATGGCATTGTCGGTGGACGCGAGTTCCTCCATGCGTGCCGCCACATCGAAGTAGCCCGCATCGGGGGCGGTGACGCGATAGTCCGAGAGGTCGAGTGCCTCGCGCTCCTCGATGGTGAGGATGCCCATCTCCTGGGCACCCGCGCTGCTCGACAGCCCGGCGAGCAGCAGGGCCAGGGCAGCCGTGAGCGGCCGATGGGTCAGTCGGGGACGGGCATGGGGCATGGCAGAGGTGACTCCTTGTGATACGGGACGCGCCTCGCTCAGGGCGAGGGGGCGTAGAAGCGAAAGGCGGCGAAATCGGCATGCTGGTCGACGGGGGTGCGCCACTCCTCGCCGTTGCCGCCGAAGAAGGTCGAGAACATCAGACCATCGATGGTTACCTCCTCGGTGGTGCGGTAGACGATCTCGCTCTGTTCGAGCACCGGGACGCCGTTGATCCACACGCGGGCCAGGCCGTCGGCCTCCCCCGGCGTGTTGAGCACCAGTTCCTGTTCGATGGTGACCCACTCGCCGGTGGGGAAGCTCCACAGCCCGCGGCCCACGGAGGCGCCGAACTCCTCGTCCTGGCTGGCCACGTATTCGTAGAGCTCGCCCTGGCCGGCCTCGCGCCACATGAAGCGCATCGAGAAGCCACTCTCGCCGTCGACCTCCTCGCCGCCGCTGGGGGCCTCGCCGCCGAAGAGGCCCGGCAGCTTGCCGCCCTTGACGAAATCAAACCCCGGCTGGAAGCGCACCTGGTAGGTCAGGCAGGCGCGCTCGGCCCCGGTCAGGCCCGCTGGTTCGGCGTAGAAGCCGGCGCCCCCCTCCTTGGTGTCTCCGGGGGAGGAGGTGCCCTCGGGGTAGTGGACACGCAGGCCGGGCTCGTCGAGGCCCGTGGCGCCGGCGTCGAGCAGTTCGACATTGTCCTCGACGCCCCAGTCACTGTTGGTGCCGAAGCCCTGGCGGATACCCGCCTGGGCATCCTTGGCGGCGAGGTCCGGCTGCGGCGTGGCCACCGGCGGGTAGCGCTCCGAGCAGGGCTCGACCCGCGGATAGGAGAGGGTTGGCTCCTTGCCCTCCTGCGCCGGGGCACTCGTCGAGGCGAGGCCCGCCAGCAGGGCCGCGAGGGCAAGGGCGCGGCGGCGGTTACGTGGGTGTTCCATGCTCATGGTGTCTCCTTGACGAAGGGCCGCGGCGCCGGGGCGCCGCGGCGAAGGCGGGATGGGATCACCCCGCCTCGCGTTGCTCGTCCTCCTGGGTGACGGCACGATAGACGCGCTCGCCGAACTGGCCGACGGCCCGCATTCCCTGCCAGACCCACTCGGCGGTGGCGCCCAGCAGCGGGGCCTCGGTGAAGCGCACGTCCGCCGGCTTGCCGACGCTCTCGGCCGGCAAGGTCTTCTCCGGCACCAGCAGCACGCTTGCCACGTTCTGCTGCTGGCGGACCCAACTGGGGAAGCCGGCACGCGGCTGACGCTCGACGTCCAGTGCCACGTTGCGGACTCGGGCGCGGATCGGGGTCGAGGCGTTGGGCAGCGAGACGTAGGCCGTCTGGTTGGGCTCGATGCGATCGATGTCGTCCATGTGGACCAGTGCCTCGACCATGACATCGTCCTCGCCAGTGCGGATCAGGGTCATGATCCGCTCGCTCTCGTTGACGTAGGTGCCGTCGGCACTGCTCAGGGCCCAGGCCACGAGGCACTCGCACGGGCTGTAGATGTCGTTGCTGGCCTGGCGAGCCTCCAGGGCGGTGATGCGCGAGCTCTCCAGGTCGCGTGCCGTCTCGAACTGGTCGATGCGCGCCTGGGCAATCTCCGGCGACACCGTCTCGAAGCTCATGGCATCGCCGCTCTCGGGACGCGCGGAGCTGGCGATGCTGACCTGACCGCCGCCGGCCGACTGGAGATGCTCCTTCAGGTTCGCGATCAGCTGCTCGTTGTAGTTCAGCGAGGCCCGGGAGAGGATCAGCTCCGACTCCAGGTCGCTGTTGGCGATGCTGGTCAGCTCCTGGTCGCGCTCGACCCGGTCGCCGGCCTGCAGGTCGTGGGCCTCGAGGATGCCGGGGCCGGGAGCGCGGATGTCGATCCGTGGCGCGGTGACCGCGGCGAAGCTCGGCTCGATCAGCATGAAGTTGCGGTAGGCCGTGGCCGCGGCGGCGATGGCGAGGATCGCGATGGCGCTAAACAGCAGCACGTAGCGCCCCTTCGGCTTGGGCGGGCGCGACGGGGGCAGGGGCGTGGACTGGGCCGCCTTGCGCTTGCGCGGTGTCTGCGGGTCCTCGCCCTCCATCAGCGACTCGATGCTGGCCTGGCGACCGGTCAGGCAGCTGCGGACCACCTGGCGCAGCAGCTCGCGATGGGGCGGGTCGATATCCGTGATC
>NZ_JAWSUJ010000047.1:0-31132 GCF_033549285.1 Halomonas sp. | reverse complement strand
AGCGTCAGCGCCTGCAGATTGGGAGCGGCCGCCAGTTGGGGGACGACCACGTCGTCCCAGACATCGGCGAAGGGATCTGGCCGGGTTCGCCAGTGGCGAGGAGCCGGTGGCTCGGAGGACTCGGCCCGACGTTCGAGGCGCCGAGCGGTGCTGACGGAGAGACCGGCCTTGGCGGCGGCGACGGGTTGGGTCTGGCCTTGTTGACGTTGCGACATGTAGAGCGTGACCTGTTGGCTGGTGACCGCCATACCGTCTCCCTGGTGGGTCAGGACAAGCGGTCAAGCTTAGGACAACCGGTCAGAATAGTTGTCGTCCACCGGCCAGAGTAATTGTCGCTCTATAGGCCACCTCATGCCGAGATGGCCCTTTTTCTGTTTCGCGCTGCTTTGGCACTGATCCGCTTTCCTTCACTCTCCGTCTAGCCGCGTCTAAAATCCCGCAAGCCCTTGTCCTGCCTGGCTCTCCGATGGGCTGCTCATCGCAGATAATCCCACATCGTCGTTTGTAGTCCCACATTGCGCCGCTGTGCCATAGATTCTGCTAACCCACAGGCACACGGTGTATATGCATATATTGGATTGACCGCTGGCCAAGCCATGGTCATAAGCCTTGGCGCTCACGGCATGCGGGCCTCCAGGCAGCGTCGTTTACCAGGTTGATCGGGCGCTCGCCCCTGAGCGCCAGGATCAGGTTGTCCACGGCGCGCTGGGCCATGGCGGTACGCGTCTCGTGGGTCGCCGAGCCGATATGCGGCAGGGCGACCACGTTGGTCATGTGCGGCAGCGGCGACTCCGGCGACAGCGGCTCCTGCTCGAAGACGTCCAGGCCGGCGGCGCGAATGCGCCCCATCTCCAGCGCCTCGATCAGCGCCGCCTCGTTGACGACCTTGCCGCGCGCGATGTTGACGAAGATCGCCGACGGCTTTATCAGGGCAAACTCTCGCTCGCCGATCAGGTGCTCGGTCTCGGCGGTGAGGGGCACGGTGACGCAGACGAAGTCGGCTTCGGCAAGCAACGTATCCAGCTCGCGCCGCTCCGCCCCTAGTTCACGCTCGAGCTCGGGCTTGGGGGAGGCGTTCGAGTAGAGGATGCGCATGCCGAAGCCCAGGGCGCCGCGCCGGGCCACGGCGGCGCCGATGCGCCCGAAGCCGATCAGGCCCAGGGTCTTGCCGTGCACGTCGCTGCCGAAGTGCTCGGGCCCGATCCCGGCTGTCCAGTCGCCGCGCTTGACCAGGTCGGCGAGCTCCACGGCGCGCCGGGCGGCGGCCATGATCAGCAGGAAGCCGGTGTCGGCAGTGGTCTCGGTGAGCACGTCGGGGGTGTTGCACAGCAGGATGCCGCGACGGGTCAGCGCCTCGACCGGGTAGTTGTCGTAGCCCACCGAGATGGTGGCGATGGCTTCGAGCTGGGGCGCGGCGTTGAGCAGCTCGGGGGTGATGGCCAGGCTGGCGCCGATCAGGCCGTTGGCGTCGGGTAGGGCGGCCCGGAAGTCAGGATCGTCGGCGGAGGTCAGGCCGGGAAAGGCCAGGACCTCGAAGTCCTGGCCAAGCTGGGCCAACTGGTCATCGTTCAGGCGGCCATAGGCCAGGATGCGCTTCTTCATGGGTCAGGCTCCTTTAAGGCGATGGGCCGGCTGTCTATCGGGCAGGCAGCTCGGTTTCAGGTCCCGAGAGCCCCTCACACTGGTCAGACTTTCCATGTCCCACGACCTGCAGTACAAGTGCGCCGACCAGGTTGGCGAGGGGTGCCGCATCCCAGCGAAGGCGAGCAGCGTTCAGTCTGCCTCACAACATGAGTAACTGGCGCCAGCGATAGGGTCCCAGTTTACCAACCACCCTGGACCCGATTCGTTAAGGCTTCCACTTCCCGGCTGTTCCTGAGCCCCCTTCGCTAACCGCTTCAATCAGCCGCTGGGCCGCCGATTCATGAACGGCGGCCCGTTCTCGATCGGGGGCACCGGAAATGGGCCCTCCTTCGCGAGAAGGACATGACGCATGGATCGGCCCCTGGCGGCGGTCGCTCGATCCTTCACGTCTCTTGTTGCCGCCCTCAGGTCCGATTCATCCATGACAATCTATAATGTGTATCAGAATCATCTCGATTCAGCATGGGGCGAGGGCGATGACCAGAGTCAGTTTCAGCCGGCGCGGTATGCTCAGGGCGGGGTTCTGGAGCCTGGCGTCGGCGCTTGGCCTGTCCTCGGCGCGCGCGGCCAGCTCACCGGCTGCCTCTTCCCATGCCGGACGCCACGGCGTCTTCCCAGGTGACATGATCACCCAGGGCGAGGTAGACCATGTCCGCAATGGCTTCGACCCGAGCGTCATGCTCACCGACTGGGACACCGGCAAGGTCGGCCGGCTGGCGAGCGGGCAACGGCTGCGCGAGTACACGATCACCGCCATCGACAAGGAGATCGAGATCGCGCCGGGAATCCGCTTTCCGGCCTGGACCTACAACGGTCGGGTACCCGGCCCCAGCCTGCGCGCCACCGAGGGTGACCGGATCCGCATTCGCTTCGTCAACGCCGGCAGCCATGCCCACACCCTGCACTTCCATGGCATCCACTCAGCGCAGATGGATGGTGTGCCAGGCGCCGGCGAGGCAGCACCGGGGGAAGCCTTCACCTATGAGTTCGATGCCGAGCCCTTCGGCTGTCACCTATATCACTGTCATTCGTTGCCGCTGAAGCGCCATATCCACAAGGGGCTGTACGGTGCCTTCATCGTCGACCCGAACCCGCAACGGCATCCCGAGCATGAGCCGGCGGCTCGCTCGCGCCTGCTCGGCAGCGAGGAGAACGCGCGCTGGCAGGAGTTCGTGATGGTGATGAATGGCTTCGACACCAATTTCGACGAGGAGAACGAGATCTACGCGGTGAACACGGTGGCGCATGCCTACGTGAATCGGCCCATCCGCCTCGAGCGGTCTCGCCCAGCACGGATCTATCTGATCAACGTCACCGAGTTCGACCCAGTGAACTCCCTGCACCTGCATGCCAACTTCTTCGATTACTACGACCATGGCACGACCCTGACCCCGACCCTCCGGACCGTGGATGCGGTGATGCAGTGCCAGGCACAGCGGGGCATCCTGGAGTTCTCCTTCGCCGACCATGAACCGGGGCGGTACATGTTCCATGCCCACCAGAGCGAATTCGTGGAACTCGGCTGGATGAGCCTGTTCGAGGTGGTCTGATGCACCTGCGCCTGTGGTCCACGCTGCTGCTCCCCCGCTGATGCTCGGCGCGGCGTTGCTGTGGTTCCAGATGATGCAGCCACTCGAGTGGCTCGGCGTATCGCCGCCGCCGCTCGAGGAGTTGACCGTCGAGCGCACCATCATCGACGACGACGGCCTCGCCCTGAAGGTACGCGCGGGGGGATCGGAACCCATGCGCATTGCCCAGGTGCAGGTCGATGGCGCCTATTGGCGCTTCCTTCAGGAGCCGGCCGGGGAACTGGCCAGGGGGCAGGCCGCTTGGCTGCGGATCGCCTATCCCTGGGTGGAGGACGAACTGCACGAGGTCACCTTCGTCACCGGCACCGGTGTCACCTTCGGGCACACCATCGAGGTGGCGGAGGCGACTCCCCAGCCGAGCATCGCGCAGCTCTCCGGCTATGGCGTGATCGGCCTGTTCGTGGGGGTCCTGCCGGTGGCACTCGGGATGTGCCTCCTGCCGGCGCTGCAGCATGCCGGGACACGGGGGTTCCAGTTCACTCTGTCCCTGACCCTGGGGCTGCTGGCCTTCCTGCTGGTGGATACCCTCGAGGCGGGCCTCGCGCTGGGCGCCGAGGCGGCCTCGCTGTTCCAGGGGCCCGCCCTGGTGTGGCTGGCGGCGCTGGCTGGCTTCCTGGCGCTGATGGCGGTGGGGCGTCGCCACCACCGGCCACCGGAAGGCCGGGCGCTGGCATGGTACATCGCGCTGGGCATCGGCCTGCACAACCTGGGCGAGGGTCTCGCCATCGGTGGCGCCTTCGCGACTGGTGCCGGCGCCCTCGGTACCTTCCTGGTGATCGGTTTCACGCTTCACAACCTGACCGAGGGGGTCGCCATCGCCGCCCCCCTGACACGCCAGAGCGTGCCTGCCTGGGCATGGGGCGGGCTGGTGGTCCTGGCCGGCCTGCCGGCGGTGCTGGGCATGTGGCTGGGGGCCTACGCCTTCGCCCCGCACTGGTCGGCGCTGTTCCTGGGACTGGGAGTGGGGGCCATCCTGCAGGTCTGCGTCGAGGTGACGGATTACCTGCGGCGCACCGCCGTGATGGAGGGCATGTCGCCGGTCTCCGGCACCTCGGCATCGGGCGTCGTGGCCGGTATCGCCATCATGTACACCACGGCGTTTCTTGTGCAGGTGTGACGCCTGGCGGACCCAGGGCGAGAGTCCTGTCCGAGGGCCATGTTGCACTGCACAATAATCCCTGCTATTGTGCAGTGCAGCAGAGCGGGAATCTCCCGTTCCATCGCATTCAGAACCCAGGAGGTTCTCATCATGACCAACGCATTCGCATTCGACACCAAGCAGTTCGACACCGCCCAGTTCGAGTCCATGTTCGTCGCCCCGGCGCGCGCCTTCGCCGCCCTGTCCGTCGATCTCACCGAGAAGCTGGTCAATGCCCAGCTCGAGGCCACCAAGGCCTATGCCGACATCAACCTGGCGCAGCTGCGCAGCCTGGTGGAGGTCAAGGATGCCGAAGGTCTGAAGGGCTACCTGGAAGGCCAGCAGAAGGTCGCCACCGAGCTGACCGAACGCCTGAAGGGCGATGCCGAGAAGGTCGTCGCCCTGCAGCAGGAGTTCGTCGAGGAGAGCCAGAAGCTGACCGAGGGCAGCGTCAAGCAGGCCCAGGAAAGCGCCAAAGGGGCCACCGAGACCGCCAGCAAGGCCGTCAAGGAAGCCGCTCCCAAGGCCAAGTAAGTCGTGGGCCCGCGCCACGGGCCACGCTGACGCCAGACCGCAGGCCGCCGATCCATGATCGGCGGCCTGTCTTCGTTCGAGGGCAGGTCAGCGTGACTTGCCCTGGACAGGGGGGAGGAGCCCGAAAGGGGATGTCAGGCACGCCCGCGCCTTGTGCCAATCTGGACCCTTTCGGTACCATTTCCTGACGCCTTGCACGGCGGAGCATTCCAGGGAACGATCATGCAGACCAACCTCGAGAAGCATCAGGCGACCCGGCGCGTCACCTTCCTCTCCGCGGCGGTCAACACCCTGCTCGGCGTGGCCAAGATCCTGGTCGGCTGGATTGTCGGCTCTGCCGCCCTGGTTGCCGACGGGATCCACTCCTTCTCCGACCTGGTGACCGACGGCTTCGTGCTCGCCGCATCCCACTATGGCCACCAGGGGCCGGACCACGACCACCACTACGGCCATGGCCGCATCGAGACCCTGGCCACCCTCTTCCTGGGCAGCGTGCTGATCTTCGTGGCCGGCGGCATCGCCTGGTCGAGCCTCGAACGCCTCGTCTCCGCTGCCGTGATCCCGCCGCCCGGCTATTGGGCGATCCTGCTGGCCGCCCTCGCGCTGCTGGCCAAGGAGTGGCTCTTCCATCTGACACGCCGGGTGGCGCGCCGCATCGGCTCGAAGATGCTCGAGGCCAACGCCTGGCACCACCGCAGCGACGTGCTCTCCACCGGCGTGGTGATGGTCGCCCTGGTTGGCAGCCAGTTCGGCGCCACCTGGATCGATACCGTGGCGGCGGTGATCGTCGGCCTGATGGTCGGCAAGGTGGGCTGGGACCTGCTGTGGGAGTCGGGCCGCGAACTCGTCGACACGGCCCTGCCGGTGGCCACCCAGGAGGAGATGCGCCAGGTGGCGAACAGCGTGGCCGGCGTCGAGGGCATCCATGACCTGCGCACTCGCCAGTCGGCCGGGCATACCATGCTCGACCTGCACGTGGTGGTGTCGCCGCGCATCAGCGTCTCGGAGGGCCACGAGATCGGCAACGAGGTGAGCCGCCGCCTGCGTAACGCCTTCCCCGCCCTTACCGACCTCACCTTCCATATCGACCCCGAGGACGACGCCGGCGAGGGCGACCCCAGCCGCTTCCCGGGGCTGCCGCTGCGCCCCGAGGTGGAAGCCGCCCTGGCCGAGTGCTGGGGAGAACTGGATGTCTGGGCGGCGATCCGAGAGATGGAACTGCACTACCTGGAGGGGGCGGTGACGGTGGTGGTCTGCCTGGACGAGCCGTCGCCCTTCGAGAGCGACGCCGTGATCCGCCGCCTGGAGGCCCGTGCCCGGGACATTGACTGGCTCTCCCACGTCGAAGTGCGTCGCCTGGCGGGCGCTCCGCACCTACCGGCGACCGGCTGACGCCGCCGACTTCTCCCCGTCATCATGATCATCGCCGGATGCGCAGGCCATGCTGTTTGAGCTTCCTGACGACGCTGGGCTGGCTGACGCCGAGCCGATCGGCGATCGCGTAGGTCGAGGAAAGAGACTCGCAGAGCTCGGCGAGGATGGTGCGCTCGGTACGGCTCAGGGCATCCTTGAGGCCTTCCTCCTCGCCGAGAGCCGAAAAGGAGATGGAGCCCCGGTCAGCGTCGTCGGCGTGCCGGGACGCTACGGCAGGGGGGGTCGGGCCCGGCGTGTCGGCATGGATCACATCATCGCTGGATAGCCAGGCCCGCTCCAGCCAGTTCTCCAGCTCCCGCACGTTGCCGGGCCACTCCTGGCGCATCAGCGACTGCCAGCTGCTCCGAGCGAGAAGCTTCTCCTGGCCATAGCGTCGATTGAGCCGCTTCATCTGGCGCTCTACCAGGCCGGGTATATCCTCGCGGCGTTCTCGAAGGGGCGGCAGGGTGACCGGAATGACGTTCAGCCGATAGTAGAGGTCCAGGCGGAACGCCCCTTCCTCCACCCGTCGACCGAGGTCCTGGTTGGTGGCGACCACCAGGCGGAAGTCGACGCGGCGGGACTGGTTGTCGCCCAGGCGAGAGATGCGCCCATCCTGAATGGCCTTCAGCAGCTTCGTCTGCACCCCCAGGGGCAGCTCGCCGATCTCGTCGAGAAAGAGCGTGCCGCCGGCGGCCTGCTCGATCAACCCGATGCGTCCGCCGGGCGCGGCACCGCTGAAGGCTCCGGGGCGATAGCCGAACATCTCTGCCTCGAACAGGCTTTCTGGGATGGCGGCACAGTTGACGTCGACGAAGGGGCCATCGCGGCGCGAGCTCCAGCGGTGCAGCTGGCGGGCGAAGGCCGTCTTGCCGACGCCGGACTCGCCGAGCATCATCACGGTCGCGTCGGTGGGGCCCACCCGGCGCAGCAGCAGGGCCACTTCCCGCATCAGCGGACTCTTCACCTCCAGCTCGCCGAGTTCGCTCTCCAGTGCCGCATCCTCCTGCTCGAGTGCCTGGCTGCGCTTCAGGTGGTCGCTGAAGCGCTGCTGCAGCAGGGTATATTCCTGCTGGAGCAGCTGAAGGTCGGTGAGGTCCATGGAACGGCTGACCACGGCGACCAGCTTCCCCGCTTCGAAGACCGGATGGGCCTGGGCAATCACCCGGCGGCCCGTGCCGGTGCGCTGCGCGATCTGAGCCGGCTGGCCGGTGCGCATCACTTCCAGGCTGATCGACGGGTTCAGCACCCCATCGGCTTCGAGGCGCTGCACGGTGCTGGCACGGAGCGCTTCGCAGGAGATGCCGTAGACCGCGGCGGCACTGGGGCTTACATAGCGAACCTTGCCGTCGGCATCGACCACGAAGAAGTGGTCATGGGCGGTGTCGACGATGGTCCTGAGGATGAGGCTATCGATGGTGCTCATGTGACCGCCTTCGATTCATTGATGCATCAATGATTCATTATTGCATCGCTGATGGGCCGATAGTGATCCAGTTCTGGATCATTGTCCCGCAACAGGCCCGGCATAGCCCCGAATCCAGGTTGGCATGGTTTCTGCAAAACAGCATGCAGAGCGCTTGGCGCCTTCAGCACCGACCAGGACACCAGAGGACGTTCCCATGAGTGAGTTCAACCAGCCCCTGGGGGGCAACGAGATGCCGCGCTTCGGTGGGCCCGCCACCATGATGCGCCTGCCGACCCAGGAGCGCGCCGAAGGCCTGGATGCCGCCTTCATCGGCATTCCCATGGACATCGGCACCTCCAACCGCCCCGGCACCCGCCTGGGGCCTCGCCAGATTCGTGACGAGTCGCGGATGCTGCGTCCTTACAACATGGCGACGCGGGCAGCCCCCTTCGATAGCCTGCAGGTCGCGGATATCGGTGACGTGCCGATCAACACCTTCAACCTGCCCAAGAACCTGGACATCATCTCCGGCTTCTATGACCGAGTGCTGGCCCATGACTGTGTGCCCCTCACGCTGGGCGGTGATCACACCCTGACCTGGCCGGTGCTGCGCGCCATCGCCAACAAGCACGGCCCGGTCGGCCTGATCCATGTCGACGCCCATGCCGACGTCAACGAGCAGATGTTCGGCGAGGAGGTGGCCCATGGCTGTCCGTTCCGCCGTGCCCAGGAGGAGGGCCTGCTGGACAGCCAGCGGGTGGTCCAGATCGGCCTGCGCGGTACCGGCTATGCCGCGGAGGACTTTGACTGGTGCCGCGAGCAGGGCTTTCGCGTCGTCCAGGCCGAGGAGTGCTGGTACAGGTCGCTCGCGCCGCTGATGGCCGAAGTGCGAGAGCAGATGGGCGACGGGCCGGTCTACATCTCCTTTGATATCGATGCCCTCGACCCCTCCGTCGCGCCGGGCACCGGCACCGTCGAGATGGGTGGCCTCACCGCTCAGCAAGGGCTGGAAATCGTGCGCGGTGCAGCGGGACTCAACGTGGTGGGCGGCGACTTGGTCGAGGTGGCGCCCCCCTATGACCCGAGCGGCAATACCGCCCTGATGGGCGCCACTCTGCTCTACGAGATGCTCTGCGTGCTGCCGGGCGTGAAGCGTCGCGATTGAAGCCTCTGGCCTACCTATAGGCCTGCCATCGATTCATACAATGACAATTCAAGCCGAGGTCCTCCATGTCATCCTCTCTCGATAGTTCCGACAACATCGTGCTCGAGGGCGCGCCGCTCTCGCGCCACGGCCTGATCAAGTTCCTCGTACCGTCGCTGATCGGCGTGCTGCTGTTCCTGGTGCCCTTCTCGGTAGGCGATACCATCAATATCGGCATGGGGTTCGCCGCCGATGGGCTCAAGGCCCTGCTGGGTGAGGCGCTGCCCGCCATCGCCACCCTGGTACTCTGTCTGTCGTTCGTGCTGACCCTCTACGTGAAGGCCGCCAGGCCTTCCTGGGCGCAGGGCAGTGCGCTGGGGGAGCTGTTCGACGTGGCCCCGCTGTGGACGGTGATGCGCGGGCTCGGGGCACTGTTCGCGCTGATGACCTACTTCCAGGTCGGGCCGGCGTTCGTTACCGCCTCCTTCACCGGTGGCGTGATGCTCAATGACCTGGCGCCGGTCCTGCTGACCTTCTTCTTCTTTGCCGCCATCCTGCTGCCGTTCCTGGTCGACTTCGGCTTCATGGAGTTCATCGGCAGCCTGCTGCGTACCCCCTTCCGCTGGATCTTCGGCCTGCCCGGCCGCAGCGCCATCGATGCCACCGCCTCCTGGATGGGCTCCGGCACCGTCGGCGTCCTGATCACCACCCAGCAGTACGAGAAGGGCTTCTACAACTGCCGCGAGGCGGCGGCCATCGCCACCAACTTCTCCATCGTCTCCATCGCCTTCGCGATCCTGGTGACCAGCTTCATCGGCATCAATCACCTCTTCGTGCCCTTCTACCTGACGGTGGTGGTGGCCGGGCTGGTGGCCGCGGTGATCGTGCCGCGTCTGCCGCCGCTCTCGCGCAAGCCCAATACCTACTATGAACCCGTGGGCTGCCAGCTGCAGGAGGAGCGCACCGGTGATCAGGGGCTGCTGCGCTATAGCCTTGGCATGGCCGTCGCCCGCGCAGAGCAGGCACCGGGGCCGCGTCAGCTGGTGCGCATCGCGCTGTTCAACGTCGCGGATATCTTCTTCGGCCTGCTGCCGCTGGTGATTGCCATTGGTACCGTGGCGCTGATCCTGGCCGAGTTCACGCCGCTGTTCACCTGGCTGTCGATGCCCATGGTGCCGGTCCTTGAGTTGATGGGACTCCCGGAGGCCGAGGCCGCGGCGCCTGCCACCCTGGTGGGCTTCGCCGACATGTTCCTGCCGGCGGTACTGGGCAGCAACATCGAGAGCGAGCTGACACGTTTCGTGATCGCCTGCCTGTCGCTGACCCAACTGGTCTACATGTCCGAGATCGGCGCGCTGCTGCTGAAATCGAAGATTCCCCTCAAGCTGTGGGAGCTGGTGGCCATCTTCCTGATCCGGACTGCCATCACCCTGCCGATCATCGTCGTCATGGCCCACTGGCTGGTGGGATGAGGGAGCTCCAGATGACCTGTGCAGAACTGCTCATTCGACTGCTGCGCGACACCTACGGCGTGGATACCGTGTTCGGTATCCCCGGCGTCCATACCGTCGAGCTGTATCGTGGACTGGACGGCGGTGAGCCAGCCGGTGGCCTCCGGCATGTCACCCCGCGTCACGAACAGGGCGCGGGCTTCATGGCCGACGGCTATGCTCGGGCCACCGGCCGGCCGGGAGTCTGCTTCATCATCACCGGCCCCGGCATGACCAACATCGCCACGGCCATGGGCCAGGCGCTGGCCGACTCCGTCCCGATGCTGGTGATCTCCAGCGTCAGCCGCCGCGATACGCTGGGGCGCGGTCAGGGCCGCCTGCACGAGCTGCCCAGCCAGCAGCAGCTGATGGCGGGGCTCTCCCGCTTCAGCCACACCCTGCTCGACCCCGACGGGTTGCCCGAGGCCCTGGCCAGGGCGTTTGCGGTGTTCGAAGGGGGACGGCCGGGGCCGGTGCATATCGAGATTCCCATCGACCTCTTCGAGGCCCCGGTAGCGGAACCGGCCAGCTGGCGACGCACGGCACTGACCAGTGCGGCGCCGGATCCCGATGCCCTGGAGACGGCCGGTGACTGGCTGGCACAGGCAAGGCGCCCCCTGGTGCTGCTGGGGGGCGGCTGCGTCAGGGCGCCGGAGGCGGCAAGGACGCTGGTTGCCGCCCTGGACGCCCCGACGGTCATCACGATCAATGCCAAGGGGCTTCTCGGCATCGACCATCCCCTGGACCTGGGCGCCAATGCCTCCCTGCCCGCCGTGCGTGAGCTGGCAAGAGAGGCCGACGTGGTGCTGGCGATCGGCACCGAGCTGGGCGAGACCGATTACGACGTCGTCTTCGATGACGGCTTCTCCCTCTCGGGACGGCTGATTCGCGTGGACATCGACCCCGAGCAGCTGGCCATAAACCAGTCGGCTGACCTGGCACTGGTGGCGGATGCCGGGGCGACCCTGAAAGCGCTGGCCGCGCGCTTCGCCGAATCTCCCCTGCAGCGCGGCGGCGTTGACCGAGCCCGGGCGACTCGGGAGGCGCTGGGGTTGTCGCAGGACCCGGCCTTCGCGCCCTATGTGCCGCTGTTCGACACCCTCCGTGAGACCCTGCCGGAGGCCATCCTGGTCGGTGACTCCTGTGCCACCACCTATGCCGCCAACCACCTGGTGGCCCAGCCGGCCCCGAGGCGCTTCTTTAACGCCTCCACCGGTTACGGCACCCTCGGCTATGGCTTGCCGGCGGCACTGGGGGCCAGCATCGCACGGCCCGATCTCCCAGTGGTCGCGCTGGTCGGCGACGGCGGCATCATGTTCACCCTCAGCGAGCTGGCCTGTGCGGTGGAGGAGGGCCTGCCGGTGGTGATCCTGCTGTGGCACAACCAGGGCTATGAAGAGATCCGCCGCTACATGGATGGCGCGGATGTCCCGCGACTGGGGGTGGATATCCAGGCGCCGGATTTCCAGATGCTGGCCGCCGGATTCGGCTGCGTTGCCCGTCGCGTTGGCGATCCTGAGGCCCTGGCCGCGGGGATTCGCGGACGCCCCCGGCAGGGGCCGTTGCTGATCGAGATCGACGCGGCGGCCTGGAATGCCTCGGTGCAGGAATAGCACCCCACTGACCTGGAACCCCACTGCGACAGAGGCCCCCATGCAACAGCTGACACGACAGTTCATCGACAATCGCTGGGTCGAGAGTGCAGGCCAGCGCCGGCTACCCGTCACCGACCCTTACCGCCAGGAGACAATCGCCGAGGTCACCGCAGGCGATGCCACGGATGTGGACGCCGCCGTGGCCGCCGCCCGCCGCGCCCTGCCGGCCTGGCAGGCGCTGGGAGGTGAGCGCCGAGGCGCCTGGCTATCGACCGTCGCCGACGCCCTGGAGGCGCGCCGGGATGCGCTGATGCGCCTGAGCTCCCGCAACAACGGCAAGGCCCTGGCCGAGGCGGGCATCGACCTCGATGATGCCATCGCCTGTTACCGCTACTACGCCGGTCAGGCTGCCGAGTTGGAGGTGCGCCAGGGGCGCATCGTCGAGCACGGCCTTGACGGCATCCGGGCCCAGACCTACGAAGACCCCGTTGGCGTCGTGGGGCTGATCACCCCCTGGAACTTTCCGCTGGTGACCAGCGCCTGGAAGATTGCGCCGGCCCTCGCGGCCGGCTGCACCGTGGTGTTCAAGCCCTCCGAGGTCACCCCACTGCCTGAACAGGCGGTGGCCGAGATCGCCGAGGCGGCCGGCCTGCCCGCCGGCGTGCTCAACCTGGTGCATGGCGACGGCGAAGGCATCGGGGCGCCGCTCACCGCCCACCCCGACGTCGACAAGCTCTCCTTCACCGGCAGCAACGCGGTGGGAGAGAAGGTGATGCGGGCGGCGGCCGAGGGCGTGCGCAACGTCTCCCTGGAACTGGGCGGCAAGTCCCCGATCCTGGTGCTGGACGATGCCGAGGTCGAGCAGGCCGCCGACTGGGTGATGGCGGGCATCTACTTCAACTCCGGTCAGATCTGCTCCGCCACCTCGCGGCTGATCGTCCATGATGCCCTCGCCGAGCCGCTCTATGCGGCGCTCGCCAGGCGCATCGACGCCATTCGCCTGGGGGATCCCCTGGCCAGCGACACCGACATGGGCCCCATGTCCAGCGCCCGCCAGCGCGAAGCGGTCGAGCGCTACCTGGCGGTGGCGCGGGAGGAGGGACTCGTGGCGGTGCGCGATGGCCTGCATCGCCAGCTGCCCGAGCGCGGCGAGTTCGTCGCACCGACACTCTATCGCGATGTGCCGGTCGAGAGCCGCCTGTGGCAAGAGGAGATCTTCGGACCGGTACTCTGCGGGCGCAGCGTCTCCAGCGAAGACGAGGCCATCGCGCTCGCCAATGCCAGTCCCTTCGGGCTGGCCGCCACGGTGGTCGCCGGTGATGTCGAGCGCGCCAGGCGGGTGGGCCAGCAGCTGCGGGCGGGCAACATCTGGATCAACAGCGAGCAGGTGGTGATGCCGGAAGCCAGCTGGGGCGGCTTCGGCATCAGCGGCATCGGCCGCGAGCTGGGCCCCTGGGGACTGGCCGAGTACCTGCAGGTGAAGCACCTCATCGGGCCCGAGGCAGGCCGGCCAGCTTGACCATGACCCTCTGCCTGCCGCCTGTCGTCGTGCAGTGGCGCCCTTGATGCCCAGCATCCCGCCCGCCACACTTGCCTGCCCCCAGCGGCGCAGGGGTGGTCTCGATCGCCTGTAAGGCCGAGGGCCGTTTCTCGGCAGTAGCCTCACGAGCGACGAGTCGCGAAGAGGTGGGCCATGAAGCGTACAGGTGGGTGGCTGGCCGTTGCCCTGGTGACTGGCTTGGCTTGGTCCATGGGGGGCTCGCCCGACAATCGGCTTGAGTGGCGCAATGCCACCTGGCAGCTCGTGTCGGCCGAGCATCGTGAGCACTTCCAGGCGGCCCCGGAGGCCTATGCGCCTCAATATGGTGGCTGGTGTGCCTGGGCGGCGGCGCGCGGTGAGGCCGCCGCGACCGTCCTCGAAGCGTGGAAGTTCGTCGACGGCAAGCTCTATCTGAACTTCAGCAGGTGGTTCCAGTGGCGCTGGGAAGCCAACATGGCCGCCTTCATCGAGGCGGCCGATGAGCACTGGCCCAATATCTTCCCGTAGTGACCCCCTCCAGCCGAGTCGCGCGGCCATGTCGTCGCCGGCATGGAACTCACCGATACCGCCTGTATAGGCGCCGGCATCGTGATACTGGCCCTGACGCGCCTCTCCGGCATGCTGGAGAAGCGCCGCCAGACGACCAACGCCCACGCCTGAACGCGTGAAATCAACGGCGGAACTCGTGAATGACGTTTAGGGGTCATTTCAATGACGAATTGCTGACTGAATGTTGTAACCAATTGATAGGGATAGGAGTTGCAAGCCTGTGCCATCATTCCTGCCAAGCATCCCCTACTGGATGTCACAAGATCATCATTGTCTAGACAACTGTCGTTAACCTGACACCACGACACTGATGCCATTCCCAAGAGGAGAGGCATCATGTCGATTCACAGCATCCTGGTCGATCGGGTCAGCAAGACCTTCGGCCAGCATCCGGTACTTCGCGACGTCGGCTTTTCGGTATCCCCCGGCGAAATGGTCGCCCTGGTGGGCCCGTCAGGCTCTGGCAAGTCCACCCTGATGCGCCACCTGGCCGGCCTTACCCGTGCCAACCGTAATAGCCACAGCCGCATTGAGGTGCTCGGCCGCGACATCCAGAGCGCCGGCCGCCTGTCTCGCCGCACCCGCACCGAACGCTGCCGCACCGGTTACATCTTCCAGCAGTTCAACCTCGTCGGCCGCCTGAGCGTGCTCACCAACGTGCTGATCGGCCGCCTGGGCAGCATGCCGCGTGGCCGTTCCTTGCTGGGCCGCTTCACGGCCGAGGAAACCCAGCAGGCGCTGCGTGCCCTGGCCCGGGTCGGCATCGACTCCCTGGCCGATCAGCGCGCCAACACTCTCTCCGGCGGCCAGATGCAGCGGGTGGCCATCGCCCGTGTCCTGATGCAGGACGCCGACATCATCCTCGCCGACGAGCCCATTGCCTCACTGGACCCGAGAAGCTCCCGCGAAGTGATGGAGATTCTGGCTCGCATCAACGCCGAGGACGGCCGCACCGTGCTGGTCACTCTGCATCAGGTGGAGGTGGCCCGCCGCTTCTGCCCGCGCACCATCGCGCTGAAGGAGGGCCGGCTCTACTTCGATGGCCCCACCAGCGATCTCACCGACGCCCGCCTCGAAGCGCTCTACGCCAACGCCGGCCTGGATGAGCTGCACGCCCGACCGGCGGCCAACGACATCGGCAACGCCATCGGGGCGTTGGGCTAACCCGCCTGACACCACCCAGCCAAACCCGACCCAACCCATTCACGTTCTGCCGACACACCCAAGGAGATCCGTCCATGTCCCGCTTCCCGCTTCGCCGTTTCGCCCTGCCGCTGGTCGCCGGTGCCAGCCTGTTCGCCAGCCAGCTGACCCTGGCCGCCGAGGCCCTCAACTTCGGCATCATCTCCACCGAATCCAGCCAGAACCAGGCGGATCAGTGGCAGCCTTTCCTGGACGACATGTCCCGCGAACTGGGCCGTGAGGTGAAGCCGTTCTTCGCCACTGACTATGCCGCCGTCATCCAGGCCATGCGCTTCGACAAGGTCGACCTGGCCTGGTACGGCAACAAGTCCGCCATGGAGGCCGTCGACCGCGCCGGCGGCGAGATCTTCGCCCAGACCGTGGCCTACAACGGGGCCCCGGGCTACTGGAGCCTGATGATCACCCACCGTGACAGCGACCTCGACAACGTCGAGGAGGTGCTGGAGCGTGCCGACGAGCTGGTGTTTGGCAACGGCGATCCCAACTCCACCTCCGGCTACCTGGTGCCGGGCTACTACGTCTTCGCCAAGAACGGCGTCGATGCCTCCACCGCCTTCAAACGCACCCTCAATTCCAACCACGAGACCAACGCGCTGACCGTGGCCAACGGCCAGGTCGACGTGGCCACCTTCAACACCGAGAGCATGGAGCGCCTGGAGATCAACCATCCGGACAAGGCCGAGCAGCTCAAGGTGATCTGGAAGTCGCCGCTGATCCCGTCCGACCCGCTGGTATGGCGCAAGAACCTGCCCGAAGAGCTCAAGGCCGATTTGAGTGAGTTCTTCTACTCCTACGGCGAGACCGACGCCCAGCGCGAGATCCTCGAGCCACTGCAGTGGTCACGCTTCGACGAATCCGACAATGACCAGCTGTTGCCGATCCGCCAGCTCGAACTCTTCAAGGAGCGCGCCCAGGTCGCCAAGGACGACAGCCTCTCCGCCGAGGAGCGCGAGGCCCAGCTGGCCGAGCTGGCCGAGCTGGATGCCAAACTCGATGCCCTCAACCAGCGCATGGATGAGCTGCAGGCCAGCGCCGACGACGCGCCGACCACCGCCATGGCCAGCCAGTAACCCTGACCGCCTTGCGACTTCACGAGGGGTCATGACGGCCCCTCATCGGGAGCCATTTCAACATGCAACACGCCACTTTGGATGCTCAGCTGCCGCGACGCCGCTGGAGCACGCTGATCGGTTGGGGCGTCACCCTGGCGGTCCTCGGCTGGGCCTGGCAGGGCGCCGAGATGCAGCCGGGCCAGTTGGTCGCCAATGCCGACAATATGGCCGAGCTTGCCGGCGATTTCATGCCGCCGAGTCTTGGCAACCTTGGCCACTACATCGACCAGATGCTGGTCACCATCCAGATCGCCATCTGGGGCACGCTGCTTGCGGTGATCTGTGCGGTGCCCTGCAGCCTGCTTTCCTCCGAGAACCTCGCCCCCTGGTGGGTCCACCAGCCCATGCGCCGCCTGATGGACGCCTGTCGGGCCATCAACGAGCTGGTGTTCGCCATGATCTTCGTGGTCGCCGTGGGCCTGGGCCCCTTCGCCGGCACCTTGGCGCTCTTTGTCCATACCACCGGGGTGCTCGCCAAGCTCTTCTCCGAGGCGGTGGAGGCCAGCGACGCCGGTCCCATGGAGGGCGTGCGGGTCACCGGGGCAGGGCGGATCGAGGAGATCGCCTTCGGGCTGATTCCTCAGGTCCTGCCGCTGTGGATCTCGGTGAGCCTCTACCGCTTCGAGTCCAACATCCGCTCGGCCACCGTGCTGGGCATGGTCGGCGGTGGCGGCATCGGCGTCGCGCTGTGGGAAACCATGCGTGGTTTCCAGTACACCGAGACCGCCACCATCCTGCTGGTGATCATCGTCGCCGTGACGCTGCTCGACATGATTTCGCAACAGGTTCGCAAGCGCTTCATCTGAAGCGCTCTTTTTCAGGAGCCGACATGTCTAGACAAGCGCTTCGCGAACCCCGCTACCAGGCACTGGCCGAGACCCTGGCCCAGGAAGTGCGCACGCACTTCCAGCCCGGGCAGTGGCTGCCCGGCGAGACCCATCTGGCCAGGCGTTTCGGCGTCAACCGCCACACCATGCGCCGGGCGCTCGACGAGCTGGTGCGCGCGGGACTGGTCACCCGGCATCAGGGTCTGGGCACTCTGGTGGTCGATCGCCGCCTCGACTACGCGGTGAGTGCGGCCAGCAAGGTCACTCACCATCTGGCCGAGCGCGGCATCGCCTCGCGCACCGAGTGCCTGCACCAGGCCATGACGCCCGCCCCGGAGGGCGTGGCCATGCGCTTCGGTGTGGCTGCCGACACCCCCCTTATCGCCGTCGACACCCTGCGCTGGGTGGACGATGCCCCGCTCATGCGACTGCGCCACTGGTTCGACCCCGAGCGCGTTCCTGGTTGGCTTGAGCGCTATCTCGGCGGCTCCACCCGGGCGCTGCTGGACCAGCACTACGGCCTGCGCCTGCACCGCCAGCGCGTGCGCATCGAGGCCAGCGGCGCCGATCGCGATGACCAGCGCCTGCTGTGCTGTGCCGACCAGGCACCGCTGCTCCAGCTGACCAGCGACAACGTGGATGCCGACGGCGCCCTGGTCGAGGTCTCGATCAGCCGTGCCCGGGCCGACCGGCTCGCCTACCACATCGATTTCCCCGACTCACCGACTGACGAGGTGTCTTCATGACCTCTGCACGACGTCAGCGCATCCTCGCGCTGACTCCCCGTGACCGCCTGGCCGAGCAGTGGGCTCGACTGGGGATCACCCCCGACTACCGCTGCGTGCGCGGCCCCGAGGTGGGCATGGCCATGGTGCGTGGCCGCATGGGCGGCACCGGCAACGCCTTCAACCTGGGCGAGATAACCCTGACCCGGGCCAGCGTCCAGCTGACCGACGATGACGGCGAGGCCGCCGACGCCGAGGCAGTGCTGGGCCATGGCTGGGTGAAGGGGCGCGATCCTCGCCATGCCGAGCTGATCGCCCTGGTGGATGCCTGTGCCAAGCGCGGTGACTGGCAGGCCGCCATCGAGGAGGGGCTGGTGGCCCCGCTGGAGCAAGCGCTCGACGCCGAACGCCATGAACAGGCCCGACGCGCCGCGGCGACCCGGGTCGATTTCTTCACCATGGTCAGGGGAGAGTAACCATGCGCTGGAACGCCTTCGATACCCCCGTGCACGACAGCCAGCGGGTCTATCGCCAGCTGCTCTCGGCGATGGCCGAGCCTGGCACCTTCGCCGAGGTGAGCGGGGCCCCGCTGCCGCCCCCCCAGGCCGTCGTCGGCGGCGCCTGCTGGGCGACGCTCTTGACCCTGTGCGATCTCGACACCCGGGTCTGGGTGACCCCTGAGCTCGATGCCGCCGGTCTCGGCGAGGCCCTGGCCTTCCACACCGGGGCGCGCCAGACCGATCGCCCCGCTGAGGCCGACTTCGCCCTGGTCACCCCCGCCACCCTGGCCGGGCAGGGCGAGGCCGAGCCTCCCGCCTTCCAGGAAGGCAGCGACACCTATCCCGACCGCAGCACCACCCTGGTGGTGGTGCTCGACTGCCTGGATGCCACCGGTCCCTGGACCCTCAGCGGACCCGGTATTCCCGGCCGACGCCAGCTGGATGTGGGGCAGGGCGGTGAGGCGCTGATGACGCGGCTTGCCGCCAATCGCGCCCGCTTCCCGCGCGGGCTCGACGCCATCCTCACCTGCGGCACCCGGCTCGCCGCCGTTCCCCGCAGCACCCGTGTTACCCGTTCTGCTTCAGAGGAGGTCGATGCATGTATGTCGCCGTGAAGGGGGGCGAGCAGGCCATCGCCAACGCCCACCGTTGGCTCGCCGATCGCCGCCGTGGCCCGCGCGAGACACAGGAGCTCGCTGTGTCCCAGGTCGAGGGGCAGCTACGCCTGGCCGTCTCCCGGGTGATGGCCGAGGCCTCGCTCTACGATCCCGAGCTTGCCGCCCTCGCCATCAAGCAGGCCAGCGGTGACATGGTCGAGTCGGTCTTCCTGCTGCGCGCCTACCGCACCACGCTGCCGCGCCTGGCCGAGACGTTGCCGCTGGACACGTCCGCGATGCGCATCGAGCGTCGCATCAGCGCCACCTACAAGGACATTCCAGGTGGGCAGGTGCTGGGCCCGACCTACGACTACACCCACCGTTTGCTGGACTTCCTGCAGCTGGCCAACGCCGAGGTGGCGGCGCCGGCCGCGGCCGAGGAGACCCTGGCCGACTGCCCCCAGGTGCTGGAACTGCTCGACGCCGAGGGGCTGATTGAGCGCGAGGAGGATGACGGCGCCGAGCCCTACGACATCACCCGCGATCCCCCCGACTTCCCGGTGGACCGCGCCACCCGCCTGCAGATGCTGGCCCGGGGCGACGAAGGCTACCTGCTGGCACTGGGCTACTCCACCCAGCGCGGCTACGGCCGCAACCACCCCTTTGCCGGCGAGATTCGCCTGGGCACCGTGGAGGTGGAGATCGCGGTCGAGGAGGGCGACGAGCCGCTGTGCATCGGCGAGATCGAGATCAGCGAGTGCCAGATGATCAACCAGTTCGGCGGCTCGCGGGAGACCGCGCCCCAGTTCACCCGCGGCTACGGCCTGGCCTTCGGCCACAACGAGCGCAAGACCATGGCCATGGCGCTGGTCGACCGTGCCCTGCGTGCCGAGGAGCTGGGCGAGACGGCCGCCGGCCCCGCCCAGCAGGCGGAGTTCGTGCTGGCCCACGCCGACAGCGTCGAGGCCGCGGGCTTCGTCTCCCACCTCAAGCTGCCGCACTACGTCGACTTCCAGTCGGAGCTTGAATTGCTGCGACGGCTGCGCCGCGAGCACGCCGCGCGTGCCGATGTCGGCACCGGTGTCGACACGGAGACCAATACCGCCACCTCGAATGCCACCCACAGCGACCCGGTCAAGGAGCAGCAAGCATGACGGCGAGCGAATGCAGCGCCAGCGGCTACAACTTCGCCTACCTGGATGAACAGACCAAGCGCATGATCCGTCGCGGCCTGCTCAAGGCGGTGGCGATCCCCGGCTACCAGGTGCCCTTCGGCGGTCGCGAGATGCCCATGCCCTATGGCTGGGGCACCGGCGGCATGCAGCTGACCGCCAGTGTGCTGGGCCAGGACGACGTGCTCAAGGTGATCGACCAGGGCGCCGACGACACCACCAATGCGGTCAGCATCCGCGCCTTCTTCGAGCGCGTGGCCGGTGTCACCACCACCACAGCCACCGGTGAGGCGGACGTGATCCAGACCCGCCACCGCATCCCCGAGCAGCCGCTGCGCCAGGGGCAGCTGCTGATCTTCCAGGTGCCGATTCCCGAGCCGCTGCGCTTCATCGAGCCAAGCGAAGAGGAGACCCGATTGATGCATGCCCTGGAGGAGTACGGGGTCATGCACGTCAAGCTCTACGAGGACATCGCCCGCCACGGGCACATCGCCACCACCTACGCCTACCCGGTGAAGGTGGACGGACGCTACGTCACCGATCCCTCGCCGATCCCCAAGTTCGACAACCCCAAGCTGCACATGAATGAGGCGCTGATGCTGTTCGGGGCCGGGCGCGAGAAGCGCCTCTACGCCATCCCGCCCTACACGCGGGTGGAGAGCCTGGACTTCGAGGACCACCCGTTCGAGGTCCAGCAGTGGGACGCCCCCTGTGCCATCTGCGGGGCCCGCGACACCTTCCTCGACGAGGTGATCACCGATGACCGGGGCGGGCGCATGTTCGTCTGCTCCGATACCGACTACTGCCAGTCACGCACCGAGGAGGTGGCATGAAGCGTCCCGACCTTGATCGCGCCACGCTGCTCGAAGCGCGCGGCGTCTCCCGGCTCTACGACCCCGGCAAGGGGTGCGAGGCCATCGATATACGCCTGCACCGTGGCGAGGTGCTGGGCATCGTCGGCGAGTCCGGCTCGGGCAAGTCGACGCTCTTGCGCCTGCTCGCAGGAATGGAGCGTCCTGATGCTGGCCAGGTGGTCTATCGCTCCCCCGTCGCCCCGGGCCGCGACGGATCGGGCCACGAGGGCGAGCTCGATCTCTACGCCATCGGCGAGGCCCGCCGCCGGGCGCTGCTGCGCATGGAGTGGGGCCTGGTGCACCAGAACCCCCGCGACGGCCTGCGACTGGGCGTCTCGGCCGGGGCCAACATCGGCGAGCGCCTGATGGCCCTGGGCGAGCGTCACTACGGTCAGCTGCGCGCCGCCGGCCAGGACTGGATGGGGCGCGTCGAGCTCGACCCACGGCGTATCGATGACGCCCCGAAGACCTTCTCGGGCGGCATGCAGCAGCGCCTGCAGATCGCCCGTACCCTGGTCACCCGTCCCAACCTGGTGTTCATGGACGAGCCCACTGGGGGCCTGGATGTCTCCGTACAGGCCCGGCTGCTCGACATGCTGCGTACCCTGGTCCGCGAGCTCGGCCTCTCGGTGATCCTGGTCACCCATGACCTGGCGGTGGCCCGCCTGCTGGCCCATCGCCTGATGGTGATGCGCCGTGGCCAGGTGGTGGAGACCGGCCTGACCGACCAAATCCTCGACGATCCCCAGCACGCCTATACGCAGCTGCTGGTGTCGTCGGTCCTGACCCCGTGAGGAGGCCCACCATGACATCCCTGACGCAACCCTTTCTCAGCGTCGACGCCCTGCACAAGGCCTTCGTGCTTCACGGCCAGGGCGGCATGACTCTGGAGGTGATGCGCGACCTGTCACTGACCCTCTCCCCGGGCGAGTGCCTGGTACTCGCCGGGCCCAGCGGCATCGGCAAGAGCACGCTGCTCAAGATGCTCCACGGCAGCTACCGCGTCACCGGCGGCACGCTTCGCCTGCACTTCGAGGACGGTGACCTGTCGCTCGACACCCTGCCCGCCCACGCCTGGCACACCCTGCGTCGCGACGTGATCGGCTATGTCAGCCAGTTCCTGCGCGTGGTGCCGCGGGTGCCGGCGGTGGAGGTGGTGATGGAGCCGCTGCTGGCCCGTGGCGTGGACGAGGCCGAGACCCGCGCCCGTGCCGAGGCGATGCTGGCCCGCCTCAACCTGCCCGAGCGGCTGTGGAGCCTGCCCCCGGGGACCTTCTCCGGAGGTGAGCAGCAGCGGGTCAATATCGCCCGTGGCTTCGTCGCCGAGCATCCGCTGCTGCTGCTGGATGAGCCCACCGCCTCGCTGGATGCCGCCAACCGTGAGGTGGTGGTGCAACTGATCCAGGAAGCCAAGGCGCGTGGCGCGGCTCTGCTGGGCATCTTCCATGACGAGGACGTGCGCGATCGCGTTGCCGATCGCCTGCTGCCCTTGACGCCGCACATGGGAGCGACCATCGCCCCTACGAAACCTGCTGCCGAGGAGGTTCGCTGATGAGTACTGTCGAACAGGTGCTGACCAACGCCCGGCTGGTCCTCGATGACGAGGTGTGCCGAGGCTCCCTGGTGATTCGCGACGGGCGCATCGCGGCCGTGGATAGTGGCGTCACAGCCGTGCCGTCCGCGGTGGACTGCGACAGCGACTACCTGATGCCGGGCATGGTCGAACTGCACACCGACAACATGGAGAAGTACTTCCAGCCCCGACCCAAGGTGGCATGGCCGGGACGTCCCGCGGCGCTGGCCCATGACGCCCAGATGGCCGCCAGCGGCATCACCACGGTGTTCGATGCGCTGTCGATCGGTGATATCGACGAGCAGAGCATGCGTGAAGGCGCGCTCAAGCAGATGGTCGCGTCGCTTCGGGCGATCATGGACGATGACATGGCCCGCATCGACCATCGCCTCCACCTGCGCTGCGAGGTCTGTCAGCCGGCGACCCTGGAGCGCTTCGAGGCCTTGGCCGATTCGCCGCTGCTCGGCCTGGTGTCGCTGATGGATCACGCCCCGGGGCAGCGCCAGTTCGTCAGCCTCGACGCCTACCGGACCTACTACCAGGGCAAGCACCGCATGAGCGACGAGGCGCTGGAGGCCTTCATCGAGAAGCAGCTGGCCAACAGCGCACGCTACAGCAGCGCCAACCGTCAGGCCATCGCCGCGGCGTGCCACCAGCGCGGCCTGGCCCTGGCCAGCCACGATGACGCCACCATCGAGCATGTGGCCGAGAGCGTGGAGTACGGCACCCGCGTGGCGGAGTTCCCCACCACGCGCGAGGCGGCCGAGGCCTCCCACCGTCACGGGCTGGCGGTGATGATGGGCGCGCCCAACGTGGTCCGTGGAGGCTCCCACTCGGGCAATATCGCCGCGGCGGATCTGGTATCGCTGGGCGTGCTCGATGTGTTGTCTTCGGACTACTACCCGGCGGCGCTTCTCGATGCCGTGTTCCGCATCGCCGACATGGAAGCAGGCTATTCGCTGCCCCAGGCCGTGGCCACGGCTACCCGCACCCCGGCACAGGCGGTGGGTCTGGAGGACCGTGGGCGTTTGTCCGAGGGCTTGCGGGCTGACCTGCTGCGTGTGCGGGTGGTGGACGACCATCCGCTGGTCCAGCGGGTGTGGTGTGCCGGACGGCAGGTGCACTGATGGGGTGCCTGATCTATCTGGTCGGGGCCAGCGGCGTGGGCAAGGACACGCTGCTGGCTGCCGCGCGTCAGCGCTATCCGGAGTGGCTCGTCGCCCACCGCTATGTGACCCGAGAAAATGGTGCCTCGGAGAACAGCGTCTCCTTGACACCCGAGGAGTTCATGGCCCGTCGGCGCGCGGGCCTGTTCGCCCTGAACTGGGAGGCGCATGGTCTCCACTATGGCCTGGGGATCGAGCTCGACGCTTGGCTGGCTCGTGATCGCGTGGTGCTGGTCAACGGCAGCCGACGTGCGTTGCCCTCGGCCAGAGCGCGTTTCGGTACGTCGCTGTCGTCGGTGGTCATGACCGCCCCGGAGGAGGTGCTCCGCGCCCGGCTCAGACGTCGCGGGCGCGAGGACGAGGCCGAGGTCGAGGCCCGTCTGGCGCGTCATCGCGAGTTGCGTGATGCGCTGCCCGAGTTACCGCGCCTGGATAACGGCGGTCCACTGGACCTTACCTTGGCGGCCCTGGAACGGCTGGTCGACGGGGAGGTCATGGCGTGAAGTTTCGCTTCACGGGCACCGGTGACAGTGCCCAGGTGCCGTGTTTCGGCTGTGACTGTCCAGTCTGTGCCCGGGCGCGGGTGATCGCCAGCGCCCGGCGTGGGCCCTGCAGCGCCGAGGTTGAGGTCGACGGGAATCGCTATCTGCTCGATGCCGGGCATATGGACCTGGCCGCGCGCTGTGAGCGACATCGCCCCAGCGCCATCCTGCTCACGCACTATCACGCCGATCATGTGCAGGCCCTGCTGCATCTGCGCTGGGGGAGGGGGGAGCCTCTGCCGGTCTATGGGCCCAAGGATCCCCACGGCTTTGCCGACCTCTTCCGCCACCCCGGCGTGCTGGACTTCAAGGCGGGCCTCAAGCCGTTTCGGCCGCTGCTGCTGCCGTCGCTGACGGTGACGCCCGTGCCACTCCATCACAGCAAGCCGACGCTGGGGTACTGCCTGGACGATGGGGGAGGGCGGCTGGCCTACCTGACCGATACCTGCGGTTTGCCTGGTGCGACCGAACGCTTCCTGCGTGAGTGGCAGCCGGATGTGGTGGTGCTAGACACCGGCCACCCCAGCAGCGTCATCAAGCCGACCAATCATAATTCCCTGCCCATGGCACTCCAGATTATCGAGCGGCTCGACGTATCGGCGGCGTATCTGACCCACATTGGACATGATCTGGATCGGGAGCTTGCTGAGTCGCCGCCCGCGCTGCCCGCCAACGTGCGGGTACCGAAGGATGGCGAAGAGTTTTTCGTTGGTCCAATGGCACAACCCTCCATGGCCCTCTACAGGATGGGAGACGCAAGATGAGTCAGCCGAGGATGAATACCCTGTCCATCGAGCCTACTGTGCACGAGACGGCGCGTTTGAATGCCACTCGGCTGGGAAACTGGACGGAGATAAGCGAGCGTTGTGTGCTCAACCATGTCGAAGTAGGGGACTATAGCTATATCGAGCGGGACGGTGACCTGATGTTTACGAGGGTGGGGCGTTTCACGTCGATCGCCTCCAGCGTGAGGATCAATCCCAGTAACCATCCCTGGTGGCGCCCCACTCTGCATCATTTTACCTACCGGCCCGGCAAGTTTGGGTTCACGTCGGATCAGCAGGCCGTGGATGACGAGGTGTTCGCATGGCGCGAGGCCGACCGTGTGGTAGTGGGGCATGACATCTGGATCGGACATGGCGTTATCATCTTGCCGGGCGTATGTATCGGCAACGGCGCGATCATCGGCGCGGGGAGTGTGGTCACTCGAGACGTGCCGGCCTACACGGTCGTGGTGGGTAACCCGGCGCGAGTGCTGAGGACGCGTTTCGAGGACCCCGCGGTTGCCGAGCGTCTGGAAGCGCTTGCGTGGTGGGACTGGTCTCACGAGCGGCTTCAGCGCCACCTGCCTGACTTTCAGGGCAATGCTCTTGCCTTCCTGGAGGCAGTGGAGGAGGGGTGAGCCTCCGGTCCTTGGTCGTTGGCCGGGGCATGGAAGAAGCGAAGGGTGTGCGCTCAACCCGGCAGCCGGATTCAGTAGTGAATTCCGCCCCGGATGACGAAGCGACGATACCCGCAGCATTCTCCTTGTGGCATGAACGCGAACGCCGGGGCTCGAGGCCCCGGCGTACCGGTGGGGAAGGCTCTCCCCGGGGGGAAGCTGCCGCGCCTGCCTCGGCGGGATGCCGCTGGCAGACGCGTCGAGCCTATTCGGCCGTCGCCAGCAGGCTGGCGTTGCCGCCCGCGGCGGTGGTGTCGATGCACAGGTGGCGCTCCACCACGTAGCGCTCCGGCGCGATGGTCTGGGTCTCGAGCGAGACGATGGCGCCGTCGCGCTCGGCGAGCGCAATGCGCAGCTCGCGGGTCCAGTCGCTGTCGCCAGCTGCGGCTACGGTCTCGATCCCCCTGATCGTGGTCAGCGTCTCGGCCCCGACGCTGCCGTCGAGCGCGGCGACGGGCGCCCCGGCATCGATCAGCGGCTGCACGGCCTGCGCCGCGCCGGGGGCAACGACGACTGCCGGCGAGCCCGCGCCCAGCGCCTGAACCGCCTGGGCGACGGCGATGTCCAGCGTCGGCCCAAGGCAGAGCACCGGGCCCTTCGGATACATCGCCAGGCGGTTGCTCTCGCCCGTCGGCCCCGGCAGCGTCTGGGGCGTCATGTCCAGCGCCGCGGTTTCGGCGAGCGCCTTGCGGACCACGCCACCCTTGCCGGAGAGTGCCTTGCGCAGCACCTCGACCCGATCGCGCCGTGCCGCCCAGTTTCGTGAATCCAGCCCGTCGAGGGCCGACTGCAGGTCCCCGACGGTCACGGCATTCCCTTTCGGCGCTTCATGCCGCTCGATGGCGGCGGTGCGGCGGAAGCGGTTGACGTAGAGCGGGCCGCCGGCCTTGGGGCCGGTACCCGAGAGGCCCTCGCCGCCGAAGGGCTGGGAGCCGACGATGGCGCCGATCTGGTTGCGGTTGACGTAGATGTTGCCGACATGGATCCGCTCGACGATCTGCTGCACGCGGTCGTCGATGCGGGTGTGCAGGCCGAAGGTCAGCCCGTAGCCCCGGTCATTGATGTCATCGACCACCTTGTCGATGTCCCGCGCCTTGAAGGTGGCCACGTGCAGCACCGGGCCGAAGATCTCGCGCTCCAGGTCCTCGATGCCGCCGACCTCGACCACGGCCGGGGTGACGAAGGTGCCGGCGTCCGGCGCTGGCAGTTTCTTGATCACCTTGCCGGCCTTTTCCTTCTCCGCCACATAGGCACTGATATCGGCCTGGGCCTCGGCGTCGATCACCGGCGAGACGTCGGTGTCGGTGTTCCAGGGGTCGCCGATGGTCAGCGCGTCCATGGCGCCATCGAGCATCGTCAGCAGCCGATCCCGAGCCTCCTCCTGTACGTAGAGCATCCTCAGCGCCGAGCAGCGCTGGCCGGCCGACTGGAAGGAGGAGATCAGGATGTCGCGCACCGCCTGCTCGGTCAGCGCCGTGGAGTCCACGATCATGGCGTTGAGCCCGCCGGTCTCGGCGATCAGCACGGCGTCCGGCCCGGCATTCTTCGCCAGGGCCTTGTGGATGATCTGTGCCACCGGCGTCGAGCCGGTGAAGCAGACGCCGGCGATCCGCGGGTCGCTGGTCAGCGGCCCGCCCACCGTGGGCCCGTCGCCGGGCAGCAGCTGCAGCGCCGCCTCGGGCAGGCCGGCCTCGCGCATCAGCTCGACGGCCCGCGCGGCGATCATGGGTGTCTGCTCGGCGGGTTTGGCGAGCACCGCATTGCCGGCCGCCAGCGCCGCCGCGAGCTGGCCGGTGAAGATGGCCAGCGGGAAGTTCCACGGGCTGATGCAGACGAAGATGCCTCGAGCGCTACCCGGCTCTTCGGCGTCCAGTCGCTCGCCCTCGTTGGCGTAGTAGCGCAGGAAGTCCACCGCCTCGCGCACCTCGGCGATGCCGTCGAACATCATCTTGCCGGCCTCGCGGGTACAGATCACCGTCAGCTCGGCGATGTGCGCCTCGTAGAGGTCGGCGGTGCGGCGCAGCACCTCGGCCCGCTCGGCCACCGGTCGCGCCGACCACTCGCGGAAGCCCGCCTCGGCGGCGTCCAGTGCGGTCGCCACCTCTTCCGGGGTCGCCTCATGCACCTGGCCGACCACCCGCGAGGTGTCGGCGGGCGACACGACATCGTTGGCCGGCCCCTGGGGTGCCGGGTTTCCCGCCAGCATGGGCCCGGCGGTCCAGGTGGTGTCGGCGAATTTCTCGCGAGCCGCCAGCAGCGGCAGGATCGAGGCGGGTTCGTTGACCCGGTAGCCGCGGGAGTTCTTGCGATCGGGGGCGAACAGCTCGCCGGGCTGGCGGATCATGGGGCTGGCAATGGCGTCGCCGAGCTGCTGCATCCCGGCCACCGGATCCTTCGAGACCTCGCTGGGGGGAATCGAATCATCCACCACCTGGTTGACGAAGGAGGAGTTCGCCCCGTTCTCCAGCAGGCGGCGGACCAGGTAGGCCAGCAGGTCACGGTGCGCACCGACAGGGGCATAGATGCGGCAGTGCGTGCCCTCCGACTGCTTGACGATATGGTGCAGCGATTCGCCCATGCCGTGCAGGCGCTGGAACTCGTAGCTGTCCTTGTCGTCGCCGCCCATGGCGACGATGGCGGCGCAGGTATGGGCGTTGTGGGTGGCGAACTGCGGGTAGATGCGGTCGCGCCGGTCGAGCAGCAGCTGGGCGCAGGCCATATAGCTGACATCGGTGTTGACCTTGCGGGTGAAGACCGGGAAGGTCTCGACACCCATCTCCTGGGCCAGCTTGATCTCGGTGTCCCAGTAGGCGCCCTTGACCAGTCGCACCATGATCTTGCGGTCGAGGCGCTCGGCCAGGTCGTAAAGGGCCTCGATCACCGGCCCGGCACGGCGCCCGTAGGCCTGCACCACGACCCCGAAGCCGTCCCACCCGTCGAGGCTGGGGTCGGCCATCAGTGCCTCGATCACGTCCAGCGACAGGTCCAGGCGGTCCTGCTCCTCGGCATCGATATTGAAGCCGATATTGGCCTTGGCCGCCTGCCGTACCAGTTCCTGGGCGCGCGGTACCAGGGTTTCCATCACCGTCTCGCGGTGGGTGGTTTCGTAGCGCGGATGCAGCGCCGAGAGCTTCACCGAGATACCGGGGCTGCCGCGCACATCGCCCTTGGCCTGCTTGGCAATCGCGGTGATCGCCTTGGCGTAGGCCTCGTGATAGCGCAGCGCATCGTCGTCGGTGCGCGCCGCCTCGCCCAGCATGTCGTAGGAGTAGGTGTAGCCCTGCTTCTCGAGCTCGCGGGCATTCTTCATGCCCTCCTGGATGGTCTGGCCGAGCACGAACTGGCGGCCGAGGATGCGCATCGACTGGCCGACCGCCTTGCGCACCACCGGCTCGCCCATCCGGCGTACCAGGCCGCGCAGCGCCCGCGCCGGGCCCTTGGGATCGTCATCCAGCACCTTGCCGGTCAGCATCAGCGCCCAGGTCGAGGCGTTGACCATCGACGACGACGACTTGCCCAGGTGCGAGCCCCAGTCGGACGGCTCGATCTTGTCGTGGATCAGATCGTCGATGGTCTCCGCATCGGGCACGCGCAGCAGGGCCTCCGCAAGGCACATCAGGCCGACGCCTTCGGCGGTGGAGAGACCGTATTCGGCGAGGAACGCCTCCATCATCGAGGGCGACCTTTCCTTGCGTACGCGCGCTACATAGTTGGCACCTACATCAGCCACCCTGCGGCGGTCCTCATCCGACAGCTTGATCTGTCCGACCAGCTCATGCAGCACCGCTGCCTCGTCGGCCGAATAGTGTTCGCGGATCCGTCCCCGCAACTCGCTCACGGCCCCATGCGGATGAAGGTTGGCTTTGTTCATGGTCGATCTCCCTGGATGGCCGACACGCAGCGTCGATGCGCCGCTTGGATGTTGTCGTTCTTGTCGAAAGGTGATGTTGCAGCTTAGGCGTTCCGGCACGGGTTGCGCCAACCGGCTCGACGACGGAGATGGCCTGATGGGCAGGCGAGAAGCAGGCCGCCTCGCCGTTAATGATGCCAGCCTTCATGCCTGGAAAGGGCGCTGCTCGGGCGCTGGCGCCTGGCGCCTTGAGCGTTGAAAGCGCGTCACCCGATAGGCCTCGAGTATCCAGCGCGGGGGCCCTATCACCGGGTCGCTGGCGAGTTCGGTCGTGATCGCCCTCCCTGGATAGGCTCCATGTGCTGGTCCACAGGCGTTGAGCGTGCCGATCGCCAGGCCCCGTGGCTCACCCGGATTACCTCTCTTTCCTGATTTCTGACGTTGGGCACGAGCCATGGCGTCGGCGCATCCCGCTGCTCATCGTCGACGCCAGACTTTCGGCGCGAATGTCGCTCCATGTAGATTTTTTGTCGTGCTTGGTCAAAACGTCACGCCGGGATGACCCCACACTGTAGGCACATCCTCGTTGAGCCACAGGAGGCCGAACGTGAACCGCAACGTCATCCTGACCTGCGCCATCACCGGCGCCGGCGACACCACCGCCAAGAACCCCAACGTCCCCGTGACCCCGAAGCAGATCGCCGACGACTGCATCGCGGCCGCGAAGGCGGGCGCCAGCGTGGCCCATATCCACGTGCGCGACCCCGAGACCGGCGCCGTCAGCCACTCCGTCGACCACTTCCGTGAGGTGATGCAGCGGGTGCGCGAGGCCGGCGTCGACATCGTCATGAACATCACCGCCGGCGGTGGCGGCGACTGGATCCCCGACGCCGAGGACCCCACCCGCGGCGGCCCGGGCAGCGACATCCAGACCCCGAGCGAGCGCCACGAGCCGGTGGGCGAGCTGCTGCCGGAGCTCTGCACCCTGGACTGTGGCAGCCTCAACTTCGGCGACATGGTCTACGTGAACCCGGCCGACTGGCTGCGCGAGCACGCCCGCCTGGTGCAGGCCGCCGGCGTCAAGCCGGAGCTCGAGTGCTTCGACCTGGGCCACGTCTGGTTCGCCCGCCAGCTGCAGCAGGAGGGCATGATCGACGGTGATCCGCTCTACCAGCTCTGCCTGGGCATCCCCTGGGGCGCCGAGGCGGACACCGAGACCCTGCTGACGATGCGCAACAAGCTGCCGAAAGACGCCCAGTGGGCGGCCTTCGGCATCGGCCGCCATCAGATGCCCATGGCGGCCCAGGCGGTGCTGCTGGGTGGCCACGCCCGGGTCGGCCTGGAGGACAACCTCTACCTGAAGAAGGGGGTGCTCGCCACCAATGCCCAGCTGGTGGAGAAGGCCGCCGGTCTCTTCGATAACCTCGGCGCCCGCGTCATGACCCCGGCCGAGACCCGCGCGCACCTGGCGCTGCGTGATCCGAACACCGGCCAGACCGTGGAAAGAACCGTCGGAGGTGAGGCATG
>NZ_JAWSUJ010000046.1:0-31422 GCF_033549285.1 Halomonas sp. | reverse complement strand
AGACCTGCCAGCCCACCGGCGCCTTCAAGCTGCGGGGCGCGGTCAACATGCTTGCCGCCTTGATCGAGGGCCGCGGCCGCGAGGCACTGGCGGCCGGGGTGGTGACGGCCTCCACCGGCAATCACGGCCGCGCGGTGGCCCACGCCGCCGCGCGGCTGGGTGTGCCGGCGGTGGTCTGCCTGTCGCGGCTGGTGCCGGCCAACAAGGCTGCCGCCATCGAGGCGCTGGGCGCCGAGGCGAGGCGCGTCGGCGCCAGCCAGGACGAGGCGTTCTCCGAGGTCGAGCGACTGGTGAACGAACGCGGCATGACCCTGATCCCGCCCTTCGACGACCCGCGGGTCGTGGCCGGGCAGGGCACCATCGGCCTCGAGCTGATGGAGGAGTGCCCGGACCTGGACCGGGTCATCGTCGGGCTCTCCGGCGGCGGCCTGCTGGGCGGCATCGGCGCGGCCGTGAAGGCGATTCGCCCCGCCTGCCGGGTCACCGGGGTTAGCCTGTCCCGTGGCGCGGCCATGTGGGAGAGCCTCAAGGCCGGTCATCCGGTGGCGGTGGAGGAGGTCGAGAGCCTGGGCGACTCCCTGGGTGGCGGCATCGGGCGCGACAACCGCTGCACCCTCCGTCTGGTGCGCGAGGTGATGGACGACCATTTACAGGTCTCCGAGCGCGCCATCGCCGCGGCCATGGTCGAACTCCTCGAGGAGGAGAAGCGCCTGGTGGAGGGCGCCGCCGCCGTGGGGCTGGCGGCCATCGAGGAGCATGGCCTGGACGTGCGAGGCCAGCGCGTGGCGCTGATCCTCTCCGGCAATGCGGTCTCGCTCTCGACCCTTGATCGGGCGCGGGCCCTGGCGGGACGATAAACGCCCTTCGGGCAGCGACAAGCGCCAAGGAGCAAGCTACAAGGAACCCCCTTGTCGCATGTTTCGGAGACCTCTCACAATGGCTTGCGGCTTAGCCGCTTGCCGCCCACCCTTTTCCACTTGTTACTTACTACTCTTTCCTGGTCCTCGTCCCATTCTTCCGGAGGTCCCTATGCAACTCTACCATCGCGATGCCATCGAAGGGGCCGTCGGCATCGACCAGGCGGCACTCTCCGCCGTGGAGGCGGGTTTCGCCGCCCTGGGGCGTGGCGAGGTCGTGCAGCCGCCGATCCTCTCCATGGCCATCGAGGAGGCCAACGGCGAGGTGGACGTCAAGACGGCCCATGTCCGCGGCGCCGAGCGCTTCGCCATCAAGGTCAGCCCCGGCTTCTTCGACAACCCGGCGCTGGGGTTGCCGAGCCTCAACGGCCTGATGCTGGTCCTCTCGGCCAGGACCGGGCGGGTGGAGGCCGTGCTCTTCGACGAGGGGTATCTCACCCAGGTGCGCACGGCACTGGCCGGCGCCATCGCCGCCAGGCACCTGTCGCGGGAGACCAGCCGCCGGGTGACGGTACTCGGCGCCGGGGAGCAGGCCGAGTGCCAGGTGCAGGCGCTGCGCCTGGTGCGCGACCTCGATACCCTGGACGTCTGGGCCCGCCGACGGGAAGGGGCGGAGACCTATGCCGAGCGGATGCGCGCCGCGGGGCTGACGGTGAACGTCCACGACGACATCGCCGAGGCCTGTGCCGCCGCGGACATCATCGTCACCGCCACCCCGTCACGCATGCCGCTGCTGCATGCCCGGGACCTGCCCGCGGGCGTGCATGTCACCGCCATGGGCTCGGACAGTCCGGAGAAGCGCGAGCTGGATGCCTCGGTGTTGACCCGCGCCGACGCCTTCGTCTGCGATACTCGGGCCCAGAGCGAGGGCAACGGTGAGCTCAAGGTCTTCGAGGGCGGGGAAGTGCCCTTCAAGGTCCACGAGCTGGGTCGGGTGATCGCCGAGAGGCAGCGCCTGCGCCTGACGGACGACACGCTGACGGTGTGCGACCTTACCGGCACCGGCGTCCAGGATACCGCCATCGCCAGCTATGCCTTGTCGCGGCTGGCGGGAGACGGATAGGCCGGCCGGGTTCTGGACCGCTTGTCGTGCATGGCAGGATAACTGTTTGACGCCGCGCCATCAGAGCCTGTCAACCGTCGCTGATGAAGGCGCGTCAGGACCACGATCCTAGCCAATCTGCAGCTCCTCCTTCATCGAGTCCCGTGAGGAAGCAAAAGCAGAGCCGACCAGGTAGGCCACCGTCAGCGGACACACGCGACCCACGAACATCATGACCATGATGATGAGCTGTCCCTCGCCGGAAAGCTCCGTCGTCAGGCCCCGAGTGAGGCCAACCGTGCCAAGTGCGGAGGTGGCTTCAAATGCCACCGTCAGCAGATCGGCGTTTTCGGTGATGGACAGGGCCAGGGTGCCCAGGAAGATGCCCAGGATGGCCATCACCGTGACGGCAAGCGCCTTGAGCAGGGTAGTGGTGTCAATGGCTTGGGAAAACAGCGTCGGTTGGCTTCGCTGCCGGAGATAGGCCCAGGTGGCGGCGAGCAGGACAAACAGGGTGGCCACCTTGATGCCGCTCCCAGTGCCGTTGGCGCCGGCACCGACGAACATCAGCAGCATCAGCACGAGGCTGGTAGGCTGGGTGAGGCTGCCGATGTCGAGGCTGTTGAACCCTGCGGTTCGCGGGGTCGTGGCCTGTAGCCAGGATGCCCAGAGTTGATCGGACAGCGCAGGAAGTGCTGCCAGTGTGGCTGGATTGTTGGATTCCAGCACGTAGATCAGGGCGGTGCCCACGAGACTCAACACCAGAGTGCCTGAGAGTACGACCTTGACGTTGATATCCAACTGCCGGTTGAAGCGATAATCGAGTATTCCCACGATCACGATGAAGCCCAGCCCTCCGATGAGGTAGAGAGCGGGAATCACCGTATTGATGACCGGATTTCCGGTATAGGCCATCAGGCTGTCAGAAGACAGTGTGAAACCGGCATTGTTGAACGCGGAGACAGTGTGGAACAGGGACCACCAGAGTCCCTTGGCCCAGCCATGCTCAGGCACCCATACCAGTGCCAGGGGGATCAGCGCGAGACCCTCTATTACCAGTGCCAGCTTGACCACTTCCCTGGCAGTGCGGAAGACGTCCCGAGGGTGGGTGGCGTCATAGGGACTGCTGGCGACCAGGTAATGCCGGCCCTTGATACGTCCACCCAGAGACAGCAAGGCCACCACGGCAAATGTCATGAGCCCCAGTCCCCCCGCCTGCATCAGGAGGAGAATGACGACCTCGCCCCAGGTCGTGAAGGTGGCGTTGGTGTCGGTGACCACCAGGCCAGTAACGGTTACCGCCGAGGTGGCGGTAAAGAGAGCCTCGCGCCATGCAATGGGTGTGCTTGTGGAAAAAGGGAGCTTGAGCAATGCCGTTCCGGCAAGGATCAACACCATGAAGCCAGCGGCAAGCAAGAATGGAGGACTGATGCGCCACGCGCGCTGCAGCCGCCGGGGAAGGTGCTCTCGGCGATGGTCCATGGACGCGGTCCCCCGTGATGATCACTGTCCAGTGGATGAACGGAACAGAACCCCGGAAGCAGGTGAACGCAGCATAGGAGGCGAGGGCAGCAACCGCCACCGGTTTGGCAGTGACCGGCCCCGCCTCCACCAACTACTTGACTGCCATCTCCTGGTGGGCGGCCGTTCTGGCAAGAGGGCTGGGCATGCCTCTCTTGAGTCTGCATCCACCAGACGTCATGCTGCTGGCATCTGACTAGTTTGTTCCAAGGAGCTTAGAGGATGGCAACAGTACTGGCCTTCGATGTCTACGGAACCCTGATCGACACCCATGGCGTGGTCGCGGAACTCGAGCAACGCCTCGCCGGGCAGGACCGTTCGGACCTGGCCCCGGAGTTCTCGCGGCGCTGGCGCGACAAGCAGCTGGAGTACAGCTTCCGCCGCGGGCTGATGGGGGCCTACGTGGATTTTTCCCACTGCACGCGCGAGGCGCTGGAGTTCACCGACCGCGCCCTGCAGACGCGCTTCTCGGAGACCGACAAGGACCACCTGATGGGCGTCTACGCCCGGCTGCCGGCCTTTCCCGAGGCCTCGGCAGCCCTGGACCGCCTCGCCGAGGCGGGGGTGCGCTGCGTGGCCTTCTCCAACGGCAGCCGTGAGGCGGTCGAGGGGCTGCTGACCCAGGCCGGGATCCGCGCGCGCTTCGAGACGGTGGTCAGCGTCGATGAGGTCAAGCGCTTCAAGCCCGATCCGGCGGTCTATGCCCATCTGCGCTACCGGCTGGAGAGCGAGCCCGGCGACACCTGGCTGATCTCCAGCAATCCCTTCGACGTCATCGGTGCCCGTCATGCCGGCCTGCATGCCGCCTGGGTGCGCCGTATTCCCGATGCGCCCTTCGACCCCTGGGGCATCGAGCCAGACATCACGGTTTCCGACCTCGATGCCCTCGCCGAACGGCTGAGCTAGGCTAGCAACGACAAGACGACGCCCAGCGGTCGGGCCGCGGGGCGTCGTGGTAGGAGCTTCAGGAGGAAAGACTACTCGGCCAGCTCGCCGACGCTGACGGTGCCCCGGTCGGCCAGCTGGACGGGACGGTCGTCGTCACGGGTCCAGGCGGCCATGGAGCCATCGTACATGGTGACGTTCTCCAGTCCGCCGATCTCGCTGAGCTGGAACCAGCCGCTGGCGGCCCAGTGGCCGGTGTTGCAGAACGCCACGGTGGGCGCCTCCTGGTCTAGGCCGAGTTCGTCGATGCGTGCCTTCAGCGAGTCCGGCTGCAGGTAGTAGGTCCCGTCGCGCTCCTCGAAGCTGCCATCATGGGGCAGGTTCACCGAGCCGGGGATAGTGCCCGGCACGCGGGCGGCGGGTGACTGGGTCTCGCCCCTGTAGAAGGCCGGCGGCCGGGCATCCACCAGCGTCGTCTCGTTGGCGTCACGTGCCGCTTCCACCTCCTCGGTGGTGGCCAGCAGCTGCTCCTGCAGCGTGGCTGAGAAATCGACCGCCTCGGGGTCGCTCGCCGTGCCGCTGGCGACCTCGAAGCCCTGCTGCTCCCAGCCGGCGAAGCCGCCGTTGAGGATCGTCACCTCGTCGTGCCCCAGGGCCTTGAAGGTCCAGTAGATACGTGCGGCGCTGCCGAAGTCGGTGGGTCCGGTGCCGGCGGAGACCACGACCACGGTGTCATCGTTGTCGATGCCCAGGCCGCCGATGAGTTCCTCGAGGTCATCCACCGCGGGCATCAGGCCGGCGACCCCGTCGCGGTCCTCGCGCCAGCCGGCATCGGTATAGCTGCTGTAGCGACTGCCGGGGATGCGAGCCGCCTCGAAGCTCGCCCGGTCGCCGCCGTCATCGATGGCGGAGCGGACGTCCAGCACCACCAGGTCGTCGCTGCCAAGCTTGCTATCGAGCCAGGCGGCGTCGACCAGCGGAGCGGGGTGCAGGGCATGGGCCGGGCCGGCCAGGACCAGGGTGCCGGCGGCCAGTAGCAGGGTACGTTTCATGGGGCATCCTCCTTCATCAGGGATGACACGATGCTAGGCGTGCCCTCCCGGCAGGGCAATCTGGCGGCAAGAACCCTTTCTGACGAAATTATTCCATTAATGAATAAAAAAACGGCGCCGTTATCTCCGGCGCCGGTGTGAGAGGGAATATGCTCAGCCCTTCCAGGCATGGCCGGCGAAGGCCTCGTCGAGTTCCGGGTGGTTGACGTGGTTGGAGTAGTTGGAGAGCGTCTTGACCGCCAGGGCCAACACGATCTGCAGCACCTGCTGCTCCTCGAAGCCGGCATCCAGGAACGCCTTGACGTCCGCCTCGCCGGGCATGCCCCGGGTCTCGAACATCACCTTGGTGAACTCGGCGAGGGCCGCCAGCCGCTCGTCCGGAATCGGCTGGCCGTTGCGGATCGCTTCCAGCACGTCGGCAGGGACCTGGGACATCTTGTCGGCCAGCATGCTGTGGGCGGACATGCAGTAGCCGCAGCCGTTGAGGCGGCTGATGGTCAGGAAGACCACCTCCTGCTCGGGCGGCGCGAAGCCTGAATCATTGCGGAACAGCTCATAGCCGTGCAGGTAGGTGCTCAGCACGCCCGGTGCCTTGGCCATGCCCTCATACATGTTGGGCACGAAGCCCAGCTTGGCGTTGGCCTGCTCGAGCAGCGGCTTCGCCTTGGCATCGGCGTTGTCGAGGGTCTGGGGAGGAAGTTGCATCTGATAGTCGGCGGACATGGTGTGTGCCTCCTTCGTGGTCGTGGGTACTGCCATTGCGCCATTTATGGATTGATCGTTCCATAAATGGCGAGAAAAAGTCTTCATCAGCGTCGCAGGCCGTCCAGGAGAAGCTCTACCGCTTGCTCGGCCTGCCCGGCATCTGTCCCGCTCTTCAACAGGGTCCTGAGGCCGGCCATGCCCATCGTCAGGTAGCTGGCCAGGGCTGCTGCATCCCGTTCCGGGGCGATGTCGCCCTCCGCCTGGGCCCGCGTCACTGCCTGGTGGAACAGTGCCGTGATGGCGGCGATGCTCTGGCGGGCATGCTGCGAGGGCAGGCCATCCTGCTGGCCGAGCTCGCTGGCGGAGTTGAAGATCAGACACCCCAGGGCGGCGCGGTCGCTGCCCGTCTCCTGTGCCGTCTCGCGAAACAGCATCTCGAGGAAGGCCATGGCCGAGGGCGCTGCCTCCAGTCTACGCTCCAGACGTCCCACCAGCGATTCGCGATAGCGCCTCAGGACCTCGAGGAACAGCTGCTCCTTGTTGCCGAAGGCCTGATAGAGGCTGCTGCGCGAGAGGCACATGGCCCCGAGCAGCTCCCGGGTCGAGGCGCTCTCGTAGCCTCGTGCCCAGAAGACCTGCATGGCGGCGTTGGCAGCCTCGTCCGGGCTGAATGCGATGGGGCGTCCTCGTGTCATGTCGGCCAATTTAGTACCGATCGTTCCATAATTCAAGGGGCGACAGATCATGCTCCACTTGCTATCGCTGTAAGGAGCGAGTCGCGGCGTCGACAGAGCAACCAGATACCATGATCGACATCACGACGATCCCCAAGGCGATCAGGAGATCCCGAGCATGACGGAGCAGCATTCGCCGACAAGGCGCTTCTGGCTGGGCGGCAAGCGCGCTGCCGAGCAGGACCGGTTCTTCCGTGAGGCCCTGGAGCCCCTGGGCTGGCAGCTCGGCGACGAGCACGACTGGGATGCCTGCTGGATCACCGGCATGCCGGATGCCGCGCAGTTCCGGCGGGTCTCGCCGACGCGCAAGATGAACCACTTCCCGGGCAATGCGGCGCTCACCGTCAAGAGCCGGCTCCATGAGAGCCTCGCCACCCTTCGCGAGCGCATCCGGGAGAGCCATGGGGCCGACCACGAACTTGCCCGGCGGCTGGCGTTCTTTCCCCGAGCCTACGTGATGCCCGGTGACTACCACGCGCTGCAGGAGGCCGCCCAGGCTGACCCGAGCCGGCGCTGGATCCTCAAGCCCACCAATGCCTCCAAGGGCAAGGGGGTGCGGGTGCTGAAGGATGTCGCCGAGGCGCCCCTCGCGCAGGACTGGCTGGTCCAGGAGTATGTGGCCAATCCCCATACCATCCGCGGCCACAAGTATGTCCTGAGACTCTACGTGCTGATCACTTCGCTGGAGCCGCTGCGCGTCTATCTCTACCGCCAGGGCTTCGCCAAGCTGGCCTCCGAGCCCTGGGATCCCGAGGATGCCGACAATCCCTATAGCCAGCTGACCAACCCGGACATCAACGCCCTGAACAGCCGTGCCGAGGTGCCGGTGGAGTTTATCGACCTCGATCGCTACCGGGCCTGGTTGAGAGATCAGGGGCACGACGACGAGGCCCTCTTCGCGCGCATCGAGGACCTGGTGGCCCTGACCGCGATCTCCGCCGTGGATGCCATGCGACGCCGCACGGCCGAGGCCGGTGCCGACCCGCGCGGCTGCTACGAGCTGCTGGGACTCGACTGCCTGGTGGACGACACCCTCAAGCCGTGGATCCTGGAGTGCAACCTCAGCCCGTCGCTGGGCATCTGTGCCGCCCCGGAGACGGGAGGGCGCGTCGAGGAAGCCGTCAAGGGCGGGCTGGTGCATGACATGGTAGCGCTGGTCGATCTCCCCGGAGGGGCCCTGACCGAGGCCGGCACTGCCGCTCAGGAACCGGACGTCACCGCGCGGCTGGTCGCCGAGGCCGAGGCCGAGCAGGTTCGCGCCGGCGGCTTCCTGCGGCTGTTGCCGGCCGCCGAGCCCGAGCGCTACCTGCCCTATTTCACCTTGCCCACCCGGGCCGACCTGCGGCTGGCCGAGGCCCTGACGGGGCGTACCCTTCCGCCCCTGCGGCTGCAGCGGCGCCACGTGGCTGAACTGGTCGACGAGGAGCGTCTCGCCCTCTATGACACGCGCAGCGGTCACTACTACCGGCCCAACGACACGGCGGCCCTGACCTGGCTGCTGGCGACCGAGGGGCTGGACCCCGATGCCATCGCCGATGAACTGGCGCGGGCCACCACCGAGGCGGGGGCACCGGCACCGATCTCGGCGCTGCGGCGCGATGTGTGGAACACCCTGCATGACTGGTGCCGTGCCGGCCTGCTTCGCCAGCAGGGTGATGCGCCGGCAGCGTCGCCGGAAGCGGACGAGATCCATGACGAGGCAACGCCAGTGTCGTCGTCGGGGCGGGCCATGAGGCTCAGCCTGGACGGCCGCCACTGGGCCCTGGACGTGGCCAGCGGCCCCGCCATGGCGCGGTTGGTGACATGGTTCGGCGAGCGGCTCTCGCCGCTTGACGCCGAGGCGGCGAGCCGGCTGCCGCGGCTGGCGGTACTGCACGAGTCAGGCGGCTATGCCCTGGCCACCGATGACCAACTGCTGGCATCGCGGCTGACGCTGGCACAATTGGGCCCGGTATTGACGGCGCACCTGGTTCGCCAGGCCGCGATGCCCGGCCGACCGGTGATCGACGCGGCCCTGCTGATCACGCCACAGGGCAATGGTGTGCTCTGCCTGCTCCCCGACGAGGAGGAGAGCCGCCTCCTGCTGATGCGGCTGATGGAGGCCTCTGGTGGCGTGCTTACCCGCGGCGTACGCCTGGACCTCTCGGATCCGGCCATTGCCGAACCCCTGGACTTTCCGCTGCGGGGTGTCGCCGGCATGTCCTCGAGCGGGTTGCCCGACAGCGTGGCCCTTCGTGGCGTGCTGCTGCCAGCCGAGGCATCTGCCGACCAGGCCCTCGCCCCGGTCGCCATGCTGGAGGCGCTTGGCGCCTTGCTGCCGAATTGCCTGACCGTTGATGGCCAGGCGCTGGATGCCCAGAGCGTGACGGTTCTGGGAGACTGGCTCTCCACCCTGGCCTTGTGCGCAATGAGGACGGGCACAGAGGCGCCGGATGCCGCGTCACTGGCCGAATGGCTGGTCACGCGGGCGGACCCTGCCCCCTCGGTCAATCGTCCTGCCATGGCGAGAGGATGACCGAGGCACGAGCATACGGTGATGCCCTCGGCATCGCCGATGAAGACGTCGGCCACCACCTAGCCGGCGTCACAGCAAGACGACATGCCTGGCATGTCGCCCACCCTGTATCAAGGAGGTCATGATCATGACACTGCAAGACGAGAAGCGTCGTAGCCTGCTGAGTCGCCTCAGCCGTCAGCTGGGCTACACGGCACCGGCACTTGCCCTGGTCGCCAGCGGAGCTGCATTCCAGGCCGTGGCCGGCGAGACGTCCACTGAGCTGAGCTATACCAATGGCCAGGAGGCTCCCCTGATGCTTGCCGAGGCCCACGCCGAGGGTGGTGCCGAGGCCGAAGGTGAGGCTGAAGGTGAAGCAGAAGGCGAGGGTGAAGCCGAAGGCGAGGGCGAAGGGGAGGGTTGAGCCCTTCCTTCCTCACCAGCGGGAGACCAGGCCCGTCACCACGGTGGCGGCCTGGCTTTTCCCCTCTGCCGCCTTACGGCGATCCCCCTGACGTAACCCAAAGTGGAACCCACAGGACATCCGTCATGACATCACGTCTCTCCCGGCCGTCTCCCGACACCGCGCGTCTCGTCGAGGAGAACCTGCTGACCCTTGCCCAGCTGAGAAGCCTGGTCGCGGGCCTTGCCCCCGAGCGCTACCGGCAGGCATTCGGCGAGCACGGGCGCCACACCCTGGGCAAGCATGTGCGTCACATCATCGATCATTACGATGCCCTCCTCGAGGGGCTCGACCGAGGAGAGGAGGTCATCGACTACGAACAGCGCCGACGCGACGAGGCCCTCGAGCAATGGCCGCAGCAAGCGGCGAGCCATCTGGCCGACATCGAATCAAGGCTGTCGGCGCTGGGTAGTGAGCCGTCGTCGGGCTCGCTGACTCTGGCCTATCCCCTGGACGACGAGGGGCTCTTCCTGGCGTCGAGCCTGAATCGCGAACTTGCCTTCCTGACCAGTCACAGCATTCACCACATGGCGATCATTGCCCTCCTGGCCGAGCAGTCGGGTATCCACCTGCCCGAGACCTTCGGGGTGCATCCCTCCACGCTTCGCCACTGGCAGCGGGCGCCAGAGGAGCCGGCGCCACTCTCGCGGAGGAGTGCCTGATGAAGCGCATGATACTGGCGACCTGGCTGCTGGTGCTGATCGTGGCGGCCCCCGTAGGTGCCGAACCCCGTTGGCCTGACCAGGGCTGGGAGGTCACGCCTACCTCGCTTGCCTACGACGACCTGCTGGAGGCCCTGCGGGAGGCGGTCGAGGCCGAGGGCATGTTCGTGGTTACCGAGGCAGGGCCCACCGAGGCCGCCGCGAACCGGGGGATCACCATCCCCGGCAACCGGGTCGTCGGTGTGTTTCGCAATGACTATGCGGTTCGGATCCTGAGACTGAGCGTCCCGGCGATGATCGAGGCCCCCATGCGCTTCTATGTCACCGAAAACGACGACGGCAGCGCCACGCTCTCCTGGAAGACGCCGACTCATCTTCTCGAACCCTACGTGGACTCGGCCGGAGAGGAACTGGAAACGGTGGGCCGCGAACTCGACACCCTCTTCGCTGCCATTGCCAAGCGTGCCACCGAGGAATCGGAGTGACTGCGTAGAGCGTCACCTCAGGCACTTGAGACGCTGACCCGTCGCAACCCCCCGTTTGGTCAGCTGCGGACGCTTCGCCGGGACGGTCATGCCGGCGTGTCGGCCATACCCTTCAGTGGTAATTGCGCCATCGCATTTTCATCTCCTGATCCCGAGCCAGGACGATCGAACGCTTGGCCGGGTCGGTCCGATTTCCTTTCGTAAGGACATGCCGGCCCCGGCGACTGAGTGGCGGCGTCTCACTGGCGTGTCATGTCAGGAACGTGGAATCCACCATGGAGCATCGAGGAGGAAAGATGACCAAGACGTTGAGCCTGCTGCTGTTGAGGATCTCGCTGGGCGGGTTGTTACTGATCTGGGGGGTGAACAAGATCGTCAATACCGACCACAGCCAGGCTATTGCCGACAACTTCTATTTCGGGTTTCTCTCGACCGAGGCGCTGCTGCCACTGGCAGGTATCGGCCAGATGCTGGTCGGACTGCTGGTGGTCATCGGCCTGGCACGCCGCTGGACCTACCCGCTGCAGCTGCTACTGAACGGTGCGTCGCTGGTGGCCGTCAGTGCCTCGGTCATTGATCCCTGGGGATGGTACCTGGAGGGTACCAATGCCTTGTTCTACCCCTCCCTGATCATCTTCGGCGCGAGTCTTGCGGTAATGGCCTTCCGGGAAGAGGATCGGCTCTCCCTGGATGCCGCCAGACAACGCCCTGGCCCGGTCAGCTGGGAGGCACGTCGTCGCTGTAGCTGATGAGTGGCGATACCCGGCCACCGGTCGGGTATCGCCGTACGAGTTCAAGGACAGTCGGGCGGTTCGGGACTCGCGGAAAATGCCAGATGCGTGAACCAGGCAGTGGCATCCACCCCGGCATTGTCGCCGTCGCTCATCAGGGCGAGGCCATCGATGCTGTCCGGGCGACTTCCGAAGAGTCGCTGATAGTCCTCGCGGACATCCCGCACTTCCGCCACCCATTCGCCTACGCGCGCCTCACCACTCTGCAGGGCCAGCAGCTGGGCGCGTGAGGTAAAGGCATTGGGCCAGTCCGATCCTGCTGGCTGGCTCGAGGCCCACACGTAGTTCACCGACTCGACCTGCCAGGGCAGCAGCCCCGTCTTGCGGGCCACATAGACCCTGGCCGGGTAATCGTCACCCGACTTTCGTGTTTCATCGAGACCCTCATGAATCCCCGATACCTGCCAGCACCAGTTCAGGTAGGGCGTCTCGCCAAGGTCGATCTCGCGTTCCAGGTATTTCGCCGAGGCCTGCTGCCGGGCGCTGGCCTGGAGAAGCCGAGTGCCTTGCCGCTCGATGACCCGGTACTCGGTCTCGCCCTCGAAGCTGCGTGTCGGCCAGGAGTGAATATCATCCGGCGAGAACGTCAGGTCATTTGCTGCGATGACTGGCCCTGCGGCCAGCGTCGTCAAGGTTAGCAGGCAGCGGGGAAAAAAGGGTCTGGTCATGGGGTGTATCACTCCATTTATATCAATTGCCCTGAGCCGGATCGAAGGTGTCGACAATGTCTCGTAACGTCATCGCGGCAAAAGGATTTCGTCATGTGATGAAGAGAAGGCGCAGTGTTGCCGTGATAGAGCCGGATCCATCTCCTCGTTACTTCATGAAGTGATAAGTTTCTTCCGATTTGCTTTCATGGATGTCGTCTCTTTTTTGGATGTATCGTAAGGATAATGGCCTCCATAACACCAAGTATCAAGACCTGATTGAAGGTCTTCTATCAATCGATAGTCACGAGGTGTAGTCATGAAAATTCGAATCGTAACATTGGCCATGATGGCCCTGATGCTGAGTGCTGGACCCCTGATGGCGATGGACTCCGACTATCAGGAGAAGCGACGTCAGACGTTGCACACAGAAAGCAAAAGCTCGGTAATGCAGGCGGAGAATTCTGTCGATCAGCGGCGCAACAGGGATGTGAGTCAACGTGGCGAAGGGCAGCATCGCCGGGTAAATGACGAATGGCAGCAGACGCGAGAAGCCCTGCGCTACTGGTGGAACTGATCCCTTTCCCTCGAGCGACCTACCCCGGACCTGATCCTTCAGGCCCGGGTTTCTTGCCTTGTGCCGGAGTCTTGGCCATCCTGAAAGGACATTCGCTGAAAGTGAGGAGATCCCATGCGCAAGATGCTGACCGGAACGGCCATGGCCATGTTCGTGGCTATACCCCTGGTGGTGCAGGCGGAAGAGCACGGGGTGATGCACTTGCAGTCGAGCGACAACATTGATCGTGTCGAAGAGCGGCTTCGTGAGGCCATCGAAGACAAGGGACTGACCCTGATGACCGTTGTCGATCACACTGCCAATGCGGAGGGCGTGGGGCTCTCGTTGCCAGCGACTCTTACCTTTATCTTCGGCAATCCGCAGGTAGGTACGCCGATGATGCAGTGTCAGGGAAGCATGGCGCTGGACCTGCCCCAGAAGATGGTGGTGCGGGAGACGGACGAGGGCGTCAGGCTGGAGTGGAATTCGCCACACTACCTGGCAGAGCGCCATTCCCTGGAGGAGTGCGACCTGCCTCTGGACAAGGTCGCCGATGTACTGGAGGGGGTGGCAAATGCTGCCGCAGGCCAGTGAGATCAAGGCTGTGAAGGATCGACGGGCCTTCAGTGCCCGTCATCGTCCTGCTCGGAGTCATGCTCCGGGCCGAATCGCCTGCCGGCCTCATGAAGCAGCGTGAACTGTCTGTCGCATTCTCGGCAGGCGCCGCACATGGAAAGGTGTAGCCTCAGGGAAACCCGTTCCTGAAAGGTGAGAGGGCGGTCCTGCTTGAGGGACATCAGGCGGGTCGCTTCCTTGCACATCATCATGCCGTTTCCTCCTTCAGCCAGCCCTTCTCGATGCAGGCCCTGAGTCGCAGCCGGGCGCGATGCAGTATCACCCAGCAGTTGTTCTCCTTGATGTCCAGCTCCCGGCAGATATCGTCGGTGGAGAGCCCCATCAGCTCGCGCAGGGAAAACACCCTGGCGGCGTTTTCCGGCAGGGCGATCATGCAGGCATCGAAGACCTGCCAGAAGTGCTCGGTCTCGAAGGCTGCCTCGGGCTCCCCCCAACTGGAAGGGCGAGCACTCTCCTGCCAGCGGCCATTCTGCTGGAATTGTCGGTCGATGGCGTCGTCATCGTCCTCATCCTCGAGAGGCTGCCATCGTCCATGACGCTTCTGTACGCGCATGGCATCGAGGATCTTGTACTTGAGGATGCCGAATACCCAGGTCTCGTAGCCGGATCGCCCGGCGAAGCTTTCATTCTTTTCGATGGCAGACATCATTGCCTCCTGCACGGCATCTTCGGCCTGGCTTCGATCACGCAAGTGCATGAGGGCGAAGGAGACCAGGCGTGGCCTGACGGTTGTAAGTCGTTGTAGCCTATCGTCTTTTTCGTTCATCTAGGAGACCCTCGTTCCCTGTGCCGATGCTTGGACCAGATTCAGGCAAAGTCTAGCAGCTGGTATCAGCCAGGGTACAGGGTCTCTCGAGTGAGTCGTTCAGGCCAGGATTTACTTACAGAATTCTCAAGGTTATCGACATGTGTCAGGGAGGAAATGCCATCAGGGGTCCTGCTGGTTTGCCATGGAATCCTGTTCCTAGTTTGATGAAGAGAGCAGGGTGTTTGGAAAGGAAAGTGCCCTTTTATTCCCTGGCTTATTGATGCGGTTTGGTGTACTTGTCAGGCAAGTCTCCCCGGTCTTCATGGGAGAAGAGAGGCGATATCCAGGCGCACTGCTACCGCGAAAGGGGGGGGCGGGGTGGGCCATCGTTATCGGTAACGGCCTCCCGGCACCGTGATCAGGTCGGAATGATCCGCGAGCCGATCAAGGTCCTCGGGCCTGTCCACATCCCAGACCCGGGCGGGGCAGGCTAGCTGCCAGCCCAGCTCATCGGCGCGGTCGCGCGTCTGTGCCATGACGCGGTCCGTGCCCCAGTCGATGACTGTGAAGAGGCGGCGGTCGGCTCGTCGGACCCCGACGAGCGCATAGCCGCCATCCTCGGCCGGCAGGAAGACGGCATCGGCGTGCGTCAGGGCAGCCTGGCAGCGCCGGAGCAGCGCCGGGGTGAGTGCCGGGCAGTCGTTGCCGATCAGCACTCCCGGTGCGTCCATGGCCTGCAGGGCCTGGTGCATGCGCTCCCCCAGGTCGCCTTCTGGCTGGGCGCGAAGCCTCAGGCCATGCCGATCGGCCAGTTCCCGGAACATGGGATGGGCATGATCCAGTGCCGTCCACAGGGTGATGCACTGCGGCGAGGTCGCTGCAAGGGCCGTCGCCACCGCATGGCGCAGCAGTCGCTCGTGCAGCCGGCAGGCGCCCTCGGCGCCCAGGGCTGGCATCAGGCGCGTCTTCACCTGTCCGGGAATCGGTGCCTTGGCCAGTATCGCCAGGGGAAAGGCCTCGTGAGCGTCAGCGGACATGGCGATACGCTTGGGCCAGGTCACCCGCCGTCACTCCTCGCCAGTAGCGCCAGCGCAATCGCCACATCAGGCGGATGGTGGGCCAGGCGCCCTGTTGGTCCCAGCGCCGGCCACTGCTGGTCACCTTCTCCGTCAAACAGGCGGGTGGCGATTGCCGCTTGAGTCGCCGTGACATCTCGATGTCTTCCATCAGCGGTTGGTCGGGAAAGCCGCCCGCGACGACAAAGGCCTCCCGGGTCATGAACAGGCCCTGGTCGCCGGTGGCGATGCCTGTCAGGCGGGAGCGCAGGTTCATGGCGCCGGCGATCACGGGCAGCAGCGGATGACGCCCTTCCAGACGTACATTGAAGCGCCCCCAGCAGTGTTCACTCGAGAGGGCCGAAGCAATCACTCGAACGGCGTCTCGCGGGAGTCGCGTATCGGCATGCAGGAACAGCAGGTGATGTCCGCGGGCCAAGCGTGCCCCGGCATTCATCTGCCGGGCTCGGCCAGGCGCTCGGACGATCACCGTTGATGCCAGGGGGCGTGCACGGGCCACCGTATCGTCGAGGCTACCCCCATCCACGACCAGTACCTCGACGCCGTCGGCCTCCCATGGCGTCAGTCGGGTCAGCAGTTCCTCGATGGTGGCCGCTTCATCCAGTGTCGGGATGATGATGCTGAGCCTCGGCGTTCCCGGCATGCCGATGGTCCTCCTGGTGCGCGGATTGATGCAGTGAAGCCTTGGGTCGGATCATCTGCCTCGACCTTACAGTATGGTGGTAGCGACCAGTCCTTCCTGTAAGGCGTCCTCCGACGATACGACTGAAACGCAGGGCCGCCGTTAGGCTGGTGGCGTTGGTCGATGAGTCCGCAGGGCGGAGGGGGGAGCGATGAAAGGGGCGCATAGTATCCTGGTGACACTGACCGCGTTACTGCTCTCCGCGTCACCGGCCGTGGCGGGGGTGCCCAGCGTCGACCCTCCCGAGGTCCCCGTGGCCCATACCCTCGAGGCCTTCCGCCAGGCGGTGCGTTCGGGTGGCCCGGGCAAGGATGGCATTCCCTCCATCGACCGGCCCCGCTTTCACTCGGCCGACGCCGCAGATGCGATGCTCGATGATCACGACAAGGTCGTCGGCCTCTATCTGGACGGCGAGGCGCGTGCCTATCCCCAGCGCATCCTCGTATGGCATGAGATCGTCAACGATGAGCTCCAGGGCAAGCCCGTCAGTATCACCTACTGCCCCCTGACGGGGACCGCACTGGGCTTTCATCGCGGGGATACCGAACTGGGCGTGTCCGGCCGGCTGGTGAACAGCAACCTGGTCATGTATGACCGCGCCACCGACAGCGAATGGCCTCAGATGCTCGGCGTGGCCATCGATGGCCCCCTGGCGGGACAGGGTCTCGAGGAGGTTCGGGTCATCTGGACCACCTGGGGGGCCTGGAAGGCTCGCTACCCCGAAACCCGCGCGCTCTCCCCCGAGACGGGGCATGTGCGCAACTATCGACGCGACCCCTACGGAAGCTATAACCCGATGAGCGGCTACTACCTGCCGGAGAGTTCCCGTCTTTTCCCGGTGATGGCGGAAAGCCAGCGCCTGCCGCCCAAGGCCGCCGTGCTCGGGTTTCGTACCGCGGCAGGCGCGGCTGCCGTGACCATGCCCGCCTTGCGTGACGAGGCAGTGGTCGATCTGGCCGTGGGGGGCTCCCACTATTCGGTGATCCACGATGCCGAGCTGGATACCGGCTGGGTCGTTCATAACCCGCGGCGTCGCGAGCTCCGTGTCGAGGACCTGCAGTTCGGTCCGCGGGGAGTGAGCGGCGGCGGCACTGAAGGTCTCACTGCCGTCAATGCCTTCGAGGCCATGTGGTTTGCCTGGAAGGCTTTCTATCCCGATACCCTGCTTTACCAGGGTGAGGAGCAGAGGCCATGACCCCCCTTCGCGCCCTGTGGCAGAGTCTGTGTCATTGGCCGCTGGGCCAGGGGCTGGTCGCGGCCGTGACACTGGGCTATGGCGGGCTCTATCTCTGGTTGACTGGAGATCTGGGCGGCGGGGGAGGCGGCGGCCTGCAGGCGACCTTCCCGGCCTGGGAGCGTGTCTGGGAGGCACGTGGACCCTTCCATTTCGAACCGGTCGGGCTGATCGAGGCCGGTCCCCTCGTATGGACCTTCAGCCCGGTCAATACCCTGGTGGCCTGGGGGCTGGGCCTGTTGTTGGGCACCAACCTGATACTGGCATGGAGGCTACGCCGGGTGTCTCGTGCCTGTGGGTGGCAAGCCTCGGGCAGCACCTTCCTGTCGAGCCTACCGGCCCTGTTGGCAGGAGGCGCCTGCTGCGCACCGCTGGTACTGATCTGGCTGGGCCTGCCGCTGGCCGGGGCCCTGGCATCGATAACCCCCTGGCTCATCCCGCTGGCAACACTGCTGCTGTTGGCGAGCCTCGCCTACCTGGCCATGGCCCTGGCGTCATCCATCTCCTGAATCGCCGGAGGGACCCCTCGATGTCCAACATGCTTGAGCGCTGCGGTCATGGACTCGGATGCTGGCTCTCCTGTCCCAGACCCTGGCTCAGTCCTCAGTTACCCGTCGACGAGGGCGTCCGGTCATGTCTCGAGCCCGGTGATGTCCTGCTGGTCGAGGGCTCCTCGCGAATCAGCACGGTGATCAAGTACCTGACGCAGTCCACCTGGTCCCATGCCGCCCTCTATGTCGGCGATAGTGGCTGTCCCGGGGCGGCCGCCTCGCCCCAGGGCGGCGGTTTTGTCGAGGCAGATCTGGCGGAGGGGGTGCGGGTGGTGGGGTTCGAGGAGTTCGAGGGCTATCCGCTGCGCATCTGTCGGCCGGTGGGCCTGGGGCGTCAGGACCTCGAGCGGTTGATCGCCTTTGCCTGCGGGCGCGTGGGTCACCGCTATGACCTTCGCAACATCCTCGACCTGGCCCGTTACCTGCTGCCCTTGCCCCCCGTGCCCACCCCCTGGCGACGACGCATGCTCGGGCTGGGCAGCGGGGATCCGACCCGGGCGATCTGTTCGACCCTGATCGCAGAGGCCTTCCAGTCGATTCGCTATCCGATTCTGCCGATCCCCATTGCGGGCGAGGCGAGGGTGTTCCAGCGCCGCCACCATACGCTGTTCACTCCGCGGGATTTCGATCTTTCCCCCTGGTTCGAGGTCATAAAGCCCGGCTTGGCAGGCGGCTTCGACCCCCACAAGCTGCACTGGCAGGAGCCGGCCTGAGCCCATCCTGGGGCAGGGACCCAGAGGCTCAGTGGGACAGTTCGATCACTCGCCCACCGGCATCCTCGGCGTCCTCGGCGTCATGGGTCACCAGCAGGCTGGGCAGGCCGGCCTCGCGCAGGCGGTCGAACACCAGCCGGCGCATCTCGTGACGCAGGTGGGTGTCGAGCTTCGAGAAGGGTTCGTCGAGCAGTACCGCGCAGGGGGCCGACAGCAGCAGGCGCATCAGCGCCACCCGGGCCTTCTGGCCGCCGGAGAGGGTGGCCGGGTCCCGGTCGCCGAAGCCGGCGAGGCCGATGGTTGCCAGGGCCTGCTCGACCCGTGCGGCCTTGTCGGCGCTGGCCCCGGGCATGCCGAAACGCAGGTTGCCGCACACCGAGAGGTGGGGGAAGAGCAGCGGGTCCTGGAACAGCAGGCCGATGCCGCGTCGCTCGGCCGGCAGGCCGCCGATGTCGTGGCCGTCGAGCAGCACCTGGCCGCTGGCCCGGAACTCGGGGGCCAGGAAGCCGGCGAGATAGGCGAGCAGGGTCGACTTGCCCGAGCCGGAGGGCCCCATGACGGTGAGGACCTCACCGGGGCCGATCTCGGCATCGAGCTCCACCAGGACCTGGTCGCCCAGCTGGATGCAGATATCACGAAGTTCGAGTCGATGGGTGGCGTTCATGGGGCTCCCTGCATGCCGCGTCGCCGCGACCATAGCAACCTGGGCAGGCCGACGGCGAGGATGAAGCCCACCAGGGGCAGAACGGCCTGGACCAGCGCCCAGACACCGATCACCCGGCGATTGCCGCCGGCGGCCAGCGAGACGGCCTCGGTGGTGACGGTGGTCACCCGTCCTCCCCCCAGCAGCTGGGTAGGCAGGTACTGGCCGATGCTGACCGCCAGCCCCACGGCCAGGGCAGTGAGGATCGGCGCCAGCAGCATCGGCAGGCGTACTCGCCAGAAGGTTCCGTTGCACGAGGCGCCCAGCGTCAGCGCCAGCTGCGACCAGCGCGGGTCGAAGCGCCGGTAGGCCTCGGAGAGCGAGAGGAAGACGTAGGGCAGCACGAACAGCAGGTGGCCGAAGGCGACCAGCGCATGGGTCGGTCGGGTGCCGAGCTGCTCCATCACCACCGCCAGGCCGAACAGGAAGGCGATCTGCGGGACGATCAGCGGCAGGTAGAGTAGCCACAGGGCCCGCGAGGGGTGTCGGCCACGGCGCTGCTCGTTTTCCAGTGCCGCCAGGGCCAGGACCATGGCGAGCAGCGTCGCGCACAGGGCGATCAGCGCCGTCGAGGCGACCGGCCCGGCAAGCGAGGGCAGGACCCGGGCCCAGTGGGCGGCGGTGAAACTTCCCGGCAGGGCGTCGGGGAAGCGCCAGAAGCCGGCCACGGAGTGGATCGCCAAGCCGGCGATGCCGACGAAGGCGATCGCCGTGGCCAGCAGGATCCACAGCTTGCCGGCGACATGCAGGCCCACCTCGCCCCGACGCCGTCCGCCGCGTTCGATCCAGAGGCTCATCAGCCGGCTGGCGACACGCTCCAGTCCCCACCAGATAGCCAGCGCCGTGGCGGTGACGCCGAGCTGGAGGATCGCGCCGGCCGAGGCCAGGAAGCGCTTGTCGAGGTCGGGGTCGCTGAACCAGCCGAGGATCGACACGGCAAGCGTGGGCGGCAGGGTGGGGCCGAGGATCATCGCCACATCCACCACCGAGGAGGCGTAGGCGACCACCGCGTAGACCGGCAGGCGGATCAGCGGATAGAGCGACGGCGCGACCACCTTCCACCAGGCCAGGGCCGGGCGGTAGCCCAGCGAGCGGGCCATGGCGACGCGCCGTTCGGGATCGAGCTGGGGCAGGGCCGCCAGGCTCATCAGCAGCAGGAAGGGAATCTCCTTGATCACCAGTCCCGCGATCAGGGAGAGCCCCCAGGGATCCTGGACGATCAGCAGGTCCGGTGGACGCTCCCAGCCGGTCAGCCCTGGCGAGGCGAGTCGCGCGACCAGCCCCGAGGGGGCGATCAGGAAGGCCAGGCCGAAGGCCGCGGCGGCATGGGGAATGGAGAGCAGCGGCGAGATCAGTCGCCGGATCCAGCGGTCGAGCCGGCTGCCGGTCGCGGCGGCCAGGTAGAGCAAGACCACCGCCAGCGAGATGGCGGTAGCGAGCAGTCCGCTGGCGAGGCTGATGGTGGCCGAACGCCAGATGCCGGGCTCGGCAAACAGGGCCCGCCAGGGGGCCAGCGACAGGCTATCCCCGCCCAGGGCCGGCAGGTAGCCAAAGGCCGGCAGCAGGGCCATGCCCAGGCCGGCAAGGATCGGGACCACCAGCAGCGCGACGAGCAGCACGGGCGCCAGGCGCAGCATCATCGAGCGAGCCTCGTCGCGGGCGCGGTCGGTTCGCGGTGCCTCGGCATCAGTTGCCGATATAGCGAGCCTGCCAGGCATCCTGCAGGGCCGTCATCCAGCTGGGGTGCGGCTCGGGCAGGGTCTGCTGCAGGGCGTCTGGGGGCAGCATCGCCGGGTTGCTCTCGTCCAGGGCGAACAGGGCCCGGGTCTCGTCATCGAGCCGGGCCACATCGAGCACGGTGTGATCCCCCCAGACGGCGAGGTCCTGCTTGTGTGCCTGGGCCTCCGGCGAGAGCAGGAAGTCGGCGACCACCATGGCCCCGGCCTTGTGGGGCGAGTTGAAGGGGATGGCCACGAAGTGCACGTTGCCCAGGGTGCCGCCCTTCGGCACATAGCTGCGGGTGCTTTCCGGCAGTTCGAAGTCGGCGACCGCCGCCGCCGGCTCCGAGGGCGTGAAGGTGAAGGCCAGCGCCAGTTCGCCGCTGCCCATCAGGCTGCGCATCTCGGGCCCGGTGGCAGGGAACAGCCGACCACTGCGCCACAGGTGGGGGTGGAGCGCATCCAGGTAGTCCCAAAGCGGGGCAGTGACGGCCGCGAAGTCGCTCTCCTCGACCGGCGCATAGAGTGCCTGTTCCTCGTCGGTCAGCTCGATCAGGGCCTGCTTGAGGAAGGTGCTGCCGGTGAAGTCGGGAATCCTCGGGTAGGTGAAGCGCCCGGGGTTGGCCTCGGCCCATTCCAGCAGGGCCGGAATATCCTGCGGGGGCGCCGCGACCTCGTCGCTGTCCCCGCGGAGCTCATGGCTATCATAGTAGAAGGTGATCTGTGCCCGGCCCCAGGGGGACTCGTACCCCTCGGTGGGCAGGGTGAAGTCGGTGACCACTTCGGGGTTGTGCTCGGGGTGGGTGAGCGCGAAGTTCGGCAGCGACCCGGCGAAGGGACCGAACAGCAGGTCGTTGGCCTTCATGGTGGCGAAGTTCTCGCCATTGATCCAGATCAGGTCGACATTGCCGTCGTCATGGTTGCCGGCCTGCTTTTCCGCCAGCACCCGAGAGACCGCCTCGGCGGTGTCACCGACCTTGACATGGGTGAGCGCAATATCGAACTGCGCCTCGACCCGCCCGGCGACCCAGTCGATATAGTCGTTGGTGCGCTGCTCACCGGCCCAGGCATACCAGTAGACCGTCTGGCCGCGCGCCTCGTCGAGCACGGCCTCCCAGTTAGTTGGATCGGGGGCCGCGGCGGCGGGGCCGGAAAGCAGCAGGGCGACGGGCGCGGCGGCAGCCAACAGGCGAATCGGCATCTAGGGTTCCTCTGGGTGATTGGCAGTGTCGGGGTGAAGTGCGCTTGGTGGTGCGCTATCGGACTGTCGCCCTCAGTCGTTTAGCGCCTGCACGAGGGTGCGAAATTCCCGCTGTACATGCTCGATGGCGGCCACGGAAAGGTAGTGGTCGACCCGGTTGCGGACGTGGGCAATCAGGGCATCGTCGCTCAGCTCGGCGGACCAGTCCTCGCCGCGGGCATGGGCGTCCCGGGAGAGAAGGTTACTGGCTCGCCACTTCGCGCACCAGGTCAGCGACCAGAGCCACATGGCCCGCCGGCTCGCCAGCAGGGTGTCGGTGTTGCCATCGAAGCCCGTGGCGGCGATCCAGTGCCGGTAGAAGGCGGCCACCTCGGCGGGGAGCAGTTCGGCGCGGCTCTGCAGGTCCCAGGTGGTGGAGGTGTAGAGGCTGGCGTGGGCCAGGTCGAAGCCCACCAGGCCGTAGCGGCACTTCTCCAGGTCCACCAGCACCGCGCGTCCGGACTCGGTGACCAGGAAGTTGCCGGGATGGGCATCGAAGCTGATCAGTCGCGGCTCGGCACCAGGCCCGGCAGGCAAGCGTTCCGGCAGGGCGGCCAGCTCGGCCTCGATCAGCGCTCGGGCGTCGGCATCCAGCCCGGCCCGGTCGAGGAAGCGCGCCTGGTCCCTGACCTCCTCGAGCATCGCCTCCCAGGGGGCGGCGGGTGACAGCAGCGGCGGGCGCGCCTCGGCATCGGGCACGTCCAGTACATGGAAGCTGGCCAGCGCCTCAGCGATGTCGGGAAGGTCATCCGGGAGTCGCGCCGGGCGCCCCCGGATGGCACTGACCAGCAGCCCGCCGCGCGGCAGCGACGGGCCGGGCGGGAGGATGCCGTGCAGGGCGGGGGCATGGCCGCCCTGGCTGGCGCGCTCGAAGCAGGCCGCCTGGTAGTCGAGGTTGGCGGCGGGGTCGAGTCGCATCTGGCTCTGCTTGGGTAATCGCGCCACCCAGTCGATCTGTTCCCGCTCGAGCCACACATGGTGATGGGCCAGGCCCGTATCGGCCATCGGATACATGGCCTGAATGTCCGCGTCATGACCGGCGTGGCGCAGGGCCACTGCCAGGGGATGGCAGAGATCCGGTCGGGCCTGTGGCGAAGCGGGGCGAACGGCGATATCCGGCATGACGCTCCTTGGGTGATGTGGTTGCGATCGATGATGGAGGGTCGTTCGGCGCAAGACATTCCTTACATTTCGACGGCTCCCCGATGACCTGCTGCATGTCGGCCGGCTGTAAGCCTGGAGCAATGTCATCGACATAAGGGAACCGTTGTTGCGACACGGTGGAGCGAGGGCTCCGGATATCTACTAGATGGACACAAGCGAAGGTGAACAATATGTCACAGCATGACGATAAACGCCGCAAGCTCCTGGGCCGCCTGAATCGGCAACTGGCCTACACGGCCCCGCTGCTCGCCCTGGTGGCGGGGGGCACCGCCCTTCACGCCTCCGCAGGCAATGACGCGGCCGTTGCCGACTTTACCTCGCCCTCCGATACGTCCCTGATGCTGGCCAGCAACCATGCAGAGGGCGCTGCCGAGGCGCAGGCAGAAGCCGAGGGAGAAGCCCAGGGCGAGGCAGAAGCTGAGGGTGAGGCAGAGGGTGAGGCAGAGGGTGAGGCAGAGGGTGAGGCAGAGGCAGAGGGTGAGGCCGAAGGAGGCGACAGCGCTGCGGTGGCAAGGCCCGAGGGGTATTCGCCGGCCTACAACGAGACCGGCGACAATCCCCAGGAGATGCTTGCCCGCGGCGAGGAGCTCTATTACGACACCTCATTGAGCAGCAACGGTCTCGCCTGCGCGAGCTGTCACGGCAGTGACGGTCAGGATATGGGCTACAACCCGACATTCGAACAGCCCTTCCCCCATCAGGTGGCGATGGCCGCCAACCAGTTCGGCATGTCGGAAGTGCACGCCGACGAGATGGTGCAGATCTGCATGGTGGCGCCGATGGCGGCCGACCCGCTCGAGTGGGGCGGTGAGGAGCTGACGTCTCTGTCGGCCTACATGGTGGAGGTGCAGAAGCGCGTCGCCGGAGAGCCGCATGATCTCTGAGCCAGACTTGCAGCGCTGAAACGCTCACTCCTGACTTACCCTCCCCGGGCCCGCCAGCTGGCGGGTCCGGTTGCATGCAACGATGGCATCTCCTTCCCTTCGACCAGAGGCAGGCTGTTGCCGCACATGGGTCCACTGCCTACGCTGATATCGGCAATGACTGAACCACTGTTCCTCGACGAGGTTCTCAGGGACAGGCACTGAAGGGCGGGTATGAGATGACGTATCCAGAATGCAGGGGCATGGCCGGGCGCGTCCTGATGCTGGCAAGCCTGCTGTGTCTGGCGCTCGGTGCGCTGCTGGCCTGGCAGGTCCAGGCACAGCAGGGCCAGCGCACCGCCCTGGTGATGACGATCGACGATGCCATCGGGCCTGCCATCAGCGACTATTTCCTGCGTGGCCTGGAACTCGCCGAGGAGCGTGATGCCGAGCTGGTGGTGGTGGAGATGGACACCCCCGGCGGGCTCGACGCCTCGATGCGCTCAATGATCCGCGCCATGCTCACCTCCAGCGTACCGGTGACCATCTATGTCGCACCGGCGGGGGCCCGGGCGGCCAGCGCCGGCACCTACCTGCTCTATGCCAGCCATGTTGCGGCCATGGCGCCGGCCACCCATCTCGGCTCGGCGACCCCGGTACAGCTCGGCGGCGGTGGCCTGTCGGGACTCGGCGATGACGACGACGGGGGAGAGGGGGGCGCCCGGGCGCAGGAGGCCGAGGATAGTGACGCGGCGGCGACCGGGAACGAGGGGAGTGCCGATGACGAAGCGGCCAACGGCGAAGGCGAGGCCAGCGAAGAGGGCGACGACCGGCGGCGCGGCGAGACGGCCATGGAGCGCAAGGTGCTGGAGGACGCGGTGGCCTATATCCGCTCGCTGGCCGAGCGCCACGGCCGCAATGCCGACTGGGCCGAGCAGGCCGTGCGCGAGGCGGTCAACCTTACCGCCCGGGAGGCCCTGGAGCAGAACGTCACCGACGTGGTGGCCACCGACCTGGGCGATCTGCTGGCCCAGATCGATGGGCGCACGGTGGTGATGGAGGATGGCGAGCGTACCCTGGCCACGGCCGATCTGGTCGTCGAGCGCTTCGATCCGGACTGGCGCACCAAGCTGCTGGCCGTGATCACCAATCCCAACGTCGCCTATTTCCTGATGATCATCGGCTTCTACGGGCTGATCTTCGAGCTGTCCAATCCGGGCAGCCTGGTGCCGGGGACCATCGGCATCATCTCGCTGCTGCTGGCACTGTTTGCCTTCCAGGTGCTGCCGGTCAACTACGCCGGCCTGGCGCTGATCCTGGTAGGGCTGGGGCTGATCGTGGGTGAGGCATTGATGCCCAGTTTCGGCATTCTCGGAATAGGCGGCATCGTCGCCTTCGTGATCGGATCGGTGATGCTGATGGACGCGGACAACCTGAACATCTCGCTGCCGATGATCGGCGGCATCGCCCTGCTGGCGGCGGGCCTGATGCTGTGGGTGATGACCCGCTTCATCGGGCTGCGGCGTCGCGTGCCCCGGACCGGCCAGGAGGAGCTCGTCGGCAGCGAGGCCAAGGCACTCGAGGATTTCGCGGGACAGGGCCATGTGCGGCTGATGGGCGAGCGCTGGAATGCCCGCACTACCCAGCCGCTGACCCGGGGACAGGCGGTGCGTGTGACGGCGGTCGACGGCCTGACCCTGGAGGTAGAGCCTCTCGACGCCTCGTCCTGAGGGCCTGGCACGTTTCCCGGCGCCGGCGCCTGCCGTGGCCGGCCACATCGAAGGAGAGCAAGCCATGTTGATTTCCTATCTCGTTCCGGTCGTCCTGCTGCTCATGCTGCTGGCGGCCTCGATCCGTATCCTGCCCGAATACAAGCGGGGGGTGGTGTTCTTCCTCGGCCGCTTCCAGGCGGTGAAGGGGCCGGGCCTGCTGATCATCATTCCCGGCATCCAGAAGATGGAGGTGGTCGACCTCCGGGTGATCACCATGGATGTGCCGGAGCAGGACGTCATCTCCCAGGACAACGTCACCGTCAAGGTCAACGCGGTGCTCTACTTCCGGGTGGTGGACCCGGAGAAGGCGATCATCCAGGTGGAGAACTTCGTCAACGCCACCAGCCAGCTGGCCCAGACCACGCTGCGCTCGGTGCTCGGCAAGCATGACCTGGACGAGATGCTCTCCGAGCGTGACAAGCTCAACGATGACATCCAGGAGATCATCGACAGCTCCGCCGAGAGCTGGGGCATCAAGGTGGCCAACGTGGAGATCAAGCACGTCGACCTCGACGAGAGCATGATCCGCGCCATCGCCCGCCAGGCCGAGGCGGAGCGCGAGCGGCGCGCCAAGGTGATCCACGCCGAGGGTGAGCTGCAGGCCTCGCGCAAGCTGGTCGAGGCGGCCAACGTGATGGCCGAGAACTCCGCCGCGCTGCAGCTGCGCTACCTGCAGACCATGAGCGACATGAGCAACAAGAACGCCTCCACCATCTTCTTCCCGCTGCCCATGGACATCATGGAGGCCTTCAGGCACATGAAGGCCTCCCCCGCCGCCAGGGCCCGTGCCGGCGGGGCCGCGCCGGATGATACCGACGCCTCCTGATCCCGTTGCCACGGCCGGCCGGTCGTGGCAGCCCTTGCCATCCCCGCCCGGGAATGCACTGCAGCATATGTTCTGCTATAATCCTGCGCTCTTGTCGTACGCACCCGTTGGACTTTCGTCTGATGGTGCATCCTTGATGCAGAGCAAGGGAACCCGCAGAACATGATGACTCCCCTGGCAGGGCTGGCCACGCCGCCCTAGCGCACCCCTTCCCCATCTCCCCGCGATGCCGCCGTCTTCGGTCCTTCATCGCGCGACATCACGCTGATGTCCCGGTCGCCCCTGTGCGCCACCTTGCTTGCGATTACCGCCTTCTCCTGAATCTGCCATCGGCAACAGCGCCCGACCGGGGTGCCGGGAAGGGCATGCAAACGACAGGATCTCGACGCCTCACGGCCCATCCACCACCCCCTGACTGGACCGCAGCATGTACGAAAAAATGAAACTGAGTTGGTTCTCCAACCTCAAGGGCGACACCTTGGCGGGCATCGTCGTCGCCCTGGCGCTGATCCCCGAGGCCATCGCCTTCTCCATCATCGCCGGGGTCGACCCCAAGGTGGGCCTCTACGCCTCCTTCGCCATCTGCGTGATCATCGCCTTCACCGGCGGGCGCTCGGGGATGATCTCCGGTGCCACCGGCGCCATGGCGTTGCTGATGGTCCTGCTGGTCAAGGAGCACGGCCTGGAGTACCTGCTGGCGGCCACCTTGCTCACCGGGGTGCTGCAGATCATCGCCGGCTATCTCAGGCTCGCCGAATTGATGCGCTTCGTGTCGCGCTCGGTGGTGACCGGCTTCGTCAACGCCCTGGCGATCCTGATCTTCATGGCCCAGTTGCCGGAGCTGACCGGGGTGACCTGGCACGTCTACGCCATGACGCTGGCCGGCCTGGCGATCATCTACGGCTTTCCCCTGGTGCCGGTCATCGGCAAGTCGATCCCCTCGCCGCTGGTCTGCATCGTGGTGCTCACCGCCGTCTACATGCTCACCGGCATGGAAATTCGCAGCGTCGGCGACATGGGCGAGCTGCCCGACAGCCTGCCGGTCTTCCTGTGGCCCGAGGTGCCGCTCAACCTCGAGACGCTGATGATCATCTTCCCTACCTCGCTGATGCTGACCGTGGTGGGCCTGCTGGAGTCGATGATGACCGCGACCATCATCGACGACCTGACCGATACCCGGAGCAACAAGAACCGCGAGTGCAAGGGGCAGGGTCTCGCCAACATCGGCTCCGGCCTGATCGGCGGCATGGCGGGCTGCGCGATGATTGGCCAGTCGGTCATCAACATCAAGTCCGGCGGTCGCCGCCGCATGTCCTCGCTCATCGCCGGCGTGGTGCTGCTGCTGATGGTGGTGTTCCTGGCCGACTGGGTCTCCCAGATCCCCATGGCCGCACTCGTCGCCGTGATGATCATGGTCGCCATCGGCACCTTCAGCTGGTCGTCGATCCGCGACCTCAAGAAGCATCCCATGAGCACCAATATGGTGATGGTGGCCACCGTGGTGGTGGTGGTGGTGACCCACAACCTGGCCATCGGCGTCTTCGTCGGCGTGCTGCTCGCCGCCATGAACTTTGCCAACAAGGTAGGCAACATCCTCTACATCGGCAGCGAGGAGGCCGACGAGCGCAGCCGTCGCATCTACAAGGTGGTGGGACAGGTATTCTTCGCCTCTTCCGAGCGCTTCGGCGAGGCCTTCGACTTCAAGGAGACGGTGGAGAAGGTCACCATCGACCTGTCGCGGGCCCACTTCTGGGATATCACCGCCGTCCAGGCGCTGGATCGCATCGTGATCAAGTTCCGCCGCGAGGGCACCGAGGTGGAGATGATCGGCCTCAACGAGGCCAGTGCCACCATCGTCGACCGCTATGCGGTGCATGACGACCCCGAAGCCGTCGAGAAACTGATGGGAGGTCACTGAGATGACAGAACAGGTAATGGCCGCCATCGACGGCTCCAGGTTCTCCGAAGGCGTGTGCGACGCTGCTGCCTGGGCCAGCCTGGCCCTGGACGCCCCGCTGACCTTCCTGCACGTGAACGACAACCATGTGCCGCCGGAGGAACGCAATCTCTCCGGCAATCTTCGAGCCGGTGCTCGGGAACGTCTGCTCGAGGAGCTCTCCCAACTCGATGAGCAGCGCGCCAAGGTGGCCCAGGAACAGGGCCGGCTGATGATCAAGTCGGCTATCGAGCGGGCCGTCGAGGATGGCGTGAGAGATCCTTCTGGCCGCCAGCGCAATGGCACCCTGGTGGAGACCCTAGAGGAACTTCAGGACGAGATCCGCCTGCTGGTGGTGGGCAAGCGCGGCGAGACGGCCCACCAGGACGGAGACCACCTGGGCTCCAACCTGGAGCGGGTGGTGCGCACCCTGCACCGGCCGATCCTGATGGTGCCGGAGTCCTTCGAGGCTCCAAAGAAGGTGATGCTGGCCTTCGACGGCAGCAAGACCACCCGCAAGGGGGTGGAGATGCTGGCCAAGAGCCCGCTGTTCGACGGTATCCCGGTGCACGTGGTCATCGTCGGCGCCGAGACCGGCGACAACCGCTCCCAGCTCGACTGGGCACTCAAGACCCTGCGCGACGCCGGCCATGAGGCCGAAGGCGCCATCCGCGCCGGCGAAGTGGAGGCGACACTCCACGCCTACCAGGAGGAGCATGCCATCGACCTGCTGGTGATGGGTGCCTACGGCCACTCGCGTATCCGCCATCTGCTGGTGGGCAGTACCACCAGCGAGATGCTGCGCAAGTCGCACATACCGGTGCTGCTGCTGCGCTGATGTTTCCGAAACCGGCCTACCGCTCTCTTGGTGTGCGCCGGTTTTTTTCTTTCAAGGCACGCCAGTGCCATGTGCAGGAGCCGGTAAATTGACGATCGCCCCGCCCTGATTCGCGCTTCCGTCAATCCCCACCCACACCGAGGACCCTGATGACAGCGCCTCTCCTTTCAGGAGGGCATGACAAGGAATCTACCATTGGACAGTAGTACCACCTTCAACCATTCTGCCTTCTTCGATGAAACCTCGTCCTCGCAGCGCTTCGTCGCCGAACTGCTGGAGAAAGCGGACATCCGCGTCAACGGCGACCGCCCCTGGGATATCAAGTTCAATACTCACGGCGTCATCGACGAGGCGCTGGCCCGCGGCAACCTGGGCCTGGGCGAGAGCTACATGAACGGCGACTGGGACGCAGAACACCTCGACGAGTTCTTCTTCCACCTGCTGCGCGCCCGCCTCCCCGACGAGATCAATCACCGCAAGCTGATCTTCCACCACCTCAGGACTCGCTTGCTCAACCTGCAGACCGCCAAGCGCGCCTTCGAGGTCGGCGAGGCTCACTATGACCTCGGCAACGACTTCTACGCCGCCATGCTCGACAAGCGCATGACCTATACCTGCGGCTACTGGAAGGATGCCGATAACTTGGCCGATGCCCAGGAGGCCAAGCTCGACCTGATCTGCCGCAAGCTCGAGCTCGAGCCCGGCATGCGCGTGCTCGATATCGGCTGTGGCTGGGGCAGCTTCATGGCCTATGCCGCCGAGCACTATGGTGTGGAGTGCGTGGGCCTGACCATCTCCCGCGAGCAGGCCGATTATGGCAAGAGCCTGATGCAGCAGGGCCTGCCGGTGGAGTTCCGCCTCAAGGATTACCGCGACGAGACCGAGCAGTTCGATCGCATCGTCAGCATCGGCATGTTCGAGCATGTCGGCCGCAAGAACTACCGCACCTACATGGAGGTCGCGAATCGTTGTCTCAAGGACGACGGCCTCTTCCTGCTGCACACCATCGGCAAGAACGTGCGTGGCACTTCGCCGGATCCCTGGATCGACAAGTACATCTTTCCCAACGGCGAGCTGCCGGCCATGGGGCATGTCACCGATGCCGCCGAGGAGCTGTTCGTGGTCGAGGACCTGCACAACTTCGGCGCCGACTACGACAGGACCCTGATGGCCTGGCACGAGAACTTCGAGGCCGCCTGGCCGCAGTTTGCCGAGGCCTACGGCGAGCGCTTCTACCGCATGTGGCGCTACTACCTGCTGAGCTGTGCCGGTGCCTTCCGCGCCCGGGACATCCAGCTCTGGCAGTTCGTGCTCAGCAAGAAGGGCGTGCTCGGCGGCTATCGTCGCGTCAGCTGAAACGCTATCCATCCACCACTCACTCACCTGGAAGTTCCGATGAGCGACTACTCCCTGTTCACCTCCGAGTCCGTGTCCGAAGGGCACCCGGACAAGATCGCCGACCAGATCTCCGATGCGGTGCTCGACGCCATCATCGCCCGCGACAAGAATGCCCGGGTGGCCTGCGAGACCCTGGTCAAGACCGGCGTGGCCATCGTCGCCGGCGAGATCACCACCTCGGCCTGGGTCGACCTCGAGGCGCTGGTGCGCGAGGTGATCACCGGCATCGGCTACACCTCCTCGGACGTGGGCTTCGACGGCGAGACCTGCGGGGTGCTCAACCTGATCGGCAAGCAGAGCGTGGACATCGCCCAGGGGGTCGACCGCAACACCCCCGAGGACCAGGGCGCCGGCGACCAGGGCCTGATGT
>NZ_JAWSUJ010000045.1:0-32175 GCF_033549285.1 Halomonas sp. | reverse complement strand
CGCGGTGGCGCTGATCCAGCCACTACGCGACGTATAAGGCAAGCGGAAATCGGCACGCCTTGGAATGATCGCTTACGCTGGAGATAACCATGACGAAGGGCAAGCAGATGATGATGGCCATCACCAGGATGCCCTGCACCATGGGCAGCGCCTGCTTGAGCATATCCATGCCGGCCTGGAAGGGCAGGATCGACAGGGTACCGCCAATGGCCGAGCCGGCGGTGACGGTGGCATCCCAGAAGTTATTGCCACCATCCAATCCTCGAAACCCCACCACCGCCTGATCCAGGTTGCCGCTGGCCGCACCCGAGCGGGGGCTAACCAGGCGCCGTATCACGTAGTCCTCGGCGTCACTGCCGGTGAAGACGCTGCGGAAGTCATCCCAGAATCCTGTGCTCACCTCGTCATGCAGCCGGGACCTCAGCCCTACGTTCTCCGCTGACCACCACTCCTGGCAGGAGGGATAGCCCGGCATCCCCGGGCCGGTATTGGGCCGGGAGACATCCCGGCTGGCATCGTAGGGGAAGCCGGCGATGGGCCGCCCGGCGTAGAAGCTGTCGTAGTAGCCGGGCGTGATCTGGAAGTAGCGGGCGCCGATCCAGTCCACCTCCATGGCACGTGTCGCCTCGATGGCACTTCCCTCCTGCAGCAGCCGATTGCGCGCCGGGCCGAAGCACTGGCGCTGGAACTCCCCTACCTCCTGTTGCAGCCCTGGGTCTTCGATACTATGCAGGTCCAGTTCCATGCGGATGGACTCGAAGTCCGTCGAGCAGGGAATGGCGTGGACCGCCGCCGCGGTGACCCCATGCGATACCGCATGCACGCCCGCCCACCACAGCGGCATCCTGGCCTGCTGGCCACCGATGGAGTTCTCGGTGGCTCCAAACGCCCCCTCGGACCAGCCGCCGGAGGCGAACTGGCGGGTGCCGCACTCCAGCGATCGGCTCTCGTCGATATCGGCGGTGGCCAGCTGGATCTGCAGCAGCGGCAGGCAGGTGAAGGCGTAGGCCAGGATCATGGCGTAGAGCCGGGTCTCGATACGATTGACCGTGAGGATACCCTTGGTCCCGGCCTCGTCGCCCTCCTGGCGGGCCTTGAACCATTCAGAGAGCACCAGGGTAATGAACGGCACCGCGGCGATGCCGGTACCCACCATGACGTTCCAGATGGCGTTGTTGATGATCCAGCCGAGTAGCGTCATGGCATTCGAGAAGTAGTCGAACACCACCAGCGGCGCGGTGAGCAGGCCTCCCATCAGGCACCTCCCAGCCGATTGATCAGGTTGGTAACCTCGATGAGGGCCAGGATGCCCAGCGCCATCGCCTCGAGTCGCCGGAGCTTGGCGAGCGCCTGCCGGCCGTCGTCATGATCCTGGCGCAGCCGTGCCACCGCCCGTGGGCGCAACTTGCGCCACCAGACCAGGGCCAGGGCGACGTAGAGGCTCAGCCGCCAGGCCAGCAGCCACGGCCATGCAGCCTGCCAGGCACTATGGTGGGCCTCGAGCCCACCCAGCAGCCGCACGCTGATAGCTAGAATGACGCCGCTAATCAGCAACATTCCGATCAGTACCGCCATGGCGACCAGCAACGACGGCCAGCGGGCCGGATTCATCCAGGAGAAAGCGCGTCGAGCCATCAGTCGCTTCCCCCCTCGCCGGCTGGGCGGCCGCGGCCATCCAGGGCCGCATCAGGGCGGAAGGTCTCACCCTGGGAGGCGCCCTGACTGCGCCGGGAGGCCCGTTCCAGGGCGATGCCGGCAGCACTGTTGCCCAGCGCCTGGCGGATCTCCATCTCGGATCGCAGCGACTCGATATCGCGATCCAGAGCCACCAGCTTGCGATCCAGCGCCGACATGCCCTGCTCGTTGTCGGCGATGCCCGGGTCACTGCTGCCGGCCAGCAGCAGCCGGCGCGCCCACAGCGCCTTGGTCAGCGTCCGGGCCAGTGCCATCTCGCCACTCAGGCGATGGATCAGCAGCGAGGCCTCGGGATCGGTGCGCAGGGACTCGATCACCCCACGGGACACGGTAAGGCCGTCACCGGCGGAGACCTGGCGCAGGTTCTCCGGGGTCAGCGGCTCGCTGCCGTCGACCAGACTCAGGAGCTTGCCGTAGACCTCCTGCTGCTCACGCTCCAGCTCGCGGACCAGGCCACTACCAGCCTGGGTCTCGCTGCGCTCGCAGCCGTCGCAGGTGCGAATCGACTGCTCGCCGATCACCGCCTGGGTCCACTCGGCGGCCTCCTCCGGGCTCTGCCAGACCGTGCACATGCCGCCCAGGCAGCTTCCCGTCCCGCTGCCTGACCCCGAGCCGCCACCGCTCACACCGGAAGTGCTGGCTAGCCCGCCGCCGCCGATCCAGCTGCCTTCGTTGGTGGCCACCGACCCCCAGCCACCACCGCCTCCGGCGATGGGTGCCGTGCTGGTGGTATCGGTACGCCCATGCAGCAGGTTATAGCCAGCGCGTGCAGTGTCCTCGACCACACGAATCGGCGCCTGACTCTGGCCACCGCGGCGCTGGCCCCCCACCCAAGTCACGCCCTGGTTGCCACCGGACTGGTCGACCTGCTCCTGCGCCGCAACGACATCGGCGTTGGACTGGGCCGCACTCTGCCAGCTCTCAGCCATGGCCATCTGCTGCCATCCCTGGCCAGTGACCATATCGGCCATGCGCTCGGACATCTTGCGGCAGGACATCGACGCCCGGTCGAAGTCCACCCGCCCCTGCAGCACGCCGTTGCTTAGCAGGTCATAGAGCCCGGGGTTGGCCCGCTGGATGACCATGGCAGGCAACGAGGCCACCGCACTCTGGGCGTTCTGAACCACCGTCCCCATCAGGTTCTGGAAGCCGTTGGTGATGCCGTTGAGCTGGTTGGAGACCGTGGCGCCGATATCGAAGTTGCCGCAGGTGGCATTCATGTTCCAGCTGATGCCGATTCCACGGCTGTTGGGGTTGTAGCCCCGTCCGGCGGAGACGCTGAAAGGCGAGGCGCCGCCGATCTGGTAGTAAAGGGCATCGGCGGATTGCGCCTGAGCCTGGGCAGCATGGGTAGACAGCAGCCCCACCACCAGGGCGCCGGCCAGCGGCGCAAGGGCGAAGCGTCGCATACGAATTCCTTTCATCGGCTTCTCTCCTTCAGGGGACTGCATATAGCAGGGTCTGCCCGCGGCGCTTGCAGCAACGATAGGGGCGCCACAACGACCAGGCGTAGTCACCGCCGGTATCCAGGCGGTCGTCATAGGTGTCGGCCACGCCGCGGTCCGGCCACACCCGGCAGGATTTGCTCATGCTGGGCGTCAGGCGCTGCCAGCGATGCGTAGAGGGGTCACCCTCCTTGACCGGTCCGGGCGGCCAGTAGCCGTCGCGGCTGGAGGCCACCAGCGGCGTGTAGACGTGAGGCTGCCCCGTGCGAGTGACGATGTCGGCAGAGCGTTGGGCAGTGGTCGCCGCCGTCTTGTAGTCGTGCACCTGGGTCAGGAAACCGCTGCGCGGATAGATATTGCCCCACAGGTCGCCGGGCTGGCCCAGCTCACGCATGCCGGGCGTGAGTGCCTCCGGATAGAGCGACTCGGGAATCCCGCTGCGCCACGCCAGGGCGTCCAGGGTCGAGAGGTGGTAGGGCTGGAAGGGTGTCGCTGCCCCAGCGCACGACATGCCGAAGGCGCTGGCGAAGCTGCTGAAGGCACCGCCGGCCGGGTGTCCGATGGCGTCCACGTTCTTGAAGCGCAGGTGCTCATGTCGCGCCCGGTTGGCATCCGAGGTGCTCTGCCCGCCTGCCAAGGCCTCACCCAAGGGTGGCGAGAGGGTGGCCACTTCCCACCAGGGGTTGTCGCCGGTGTTCTCGTAGCTGGAGACCACCAGCTCGGGAATGTAATGTCGCACCTGCACCGAGGTGCGTATCGAGCAGCCCGACCAGGAACAGTTGAGCCAGACACAGATGCCGATGACCTGATAGTCCAGGCATTGAGTAGAAATCGACGACGCCACAATCTCTGGTGTTGTCAGAGCATGAGCGGGTCTCTCCGACACACCAAGACTCAGCAACGCAATGCTCAATAGGGCGCCCAGGTTCTTAAAACGCATCATTGGCGCCTCTCCTGCCCCAGGAGACGTTGGGCCTCCCTCATCGCCTCAGCCACGTCCAGCTGGCCGTAGATCACATGGCGACCATCGATCACCACGGCGGGGACTTTCTCCACTCCCAACTGCCAGGCCCTGACCAGCCCGAGATAGCTATCGGCATAACGGTCGGCCGTCTCCTGCCACTCAGCAGTCGCCATGCGCTCACGCATCAGAGCTGCAGCAACTTCGCGATCAGCGGGCAACTGCTGAGACAGCAGCGCATCCAGTCGTCCAGGCGCATCGAGCTCGATCACCGCCACGCCCGAGGGCACATTGACGACCGGCTCTCCAGCTATGGTAAAGACTTCGATGGCTGGGTCAGCGAGTGCGGGGCCTACCAAGCAGGCAGACAGGCCAAAGGCGGCCAGCCAGCGGCGTGGGTGGTGTCTCTCCATGCTTGCCACTCCAATAGATCAAGGAACTGGCACAGCATTGCCGAGTACATCAAGAGAGACAGCAAGAAATGTTAATTCCGTTGAGAGATGTTTTCTGGCCCAGCCATCAAAGGCTCACTAATCACTAAACCCCACTCATAGCCGAAATCATCTTCGTTTATCTGACTAAGAACATTGATTCAAACCCAAGCTGCCACCATAATCCTTCTCAACATTCACTAGCACGAGGAAGTTTATGTCCATTCTCAACACCTACATGCAGAAGGAACAGCAGCTCAAGCAGCTCCAGGACGAGCTCGACAAGCTGAAGAACGACGACCGCCTGAAGACCGAGCTAGATTTCAAGAATCACCTCGAAGACCTGATGCGCGAGTTCGACAAGTCAGCCGCTGACGTCATCAATCTGCTGGATCCAACGCATACCGCTGACAAGAGCTCCAGCAGCGCCAAGAGCACCGGCCGCGCCAAGCGCAAGCTGAAGATCTACAAGAACCCCAACACCGGCGAAGTCGTCGAGACCCGCGGCGGCAACCAGAAGACGCTGAAAGCGTGGAAGGATGAGTATGGTGCCGAGACCGTAGAAAGCTGGCTTGTTAGGACTGAGGACTAATACCCTCATAGCCGGCCTGCCAGTGGTTGGCAGGCCGGCTGCTTTCGGCCGAGGCTGTGTGAAAACCCAAGAATCCGTTGCCTGTTCCCGCATCCGGCCGTCAGGCCCCGCCGAGCGGTCAACGAGACGTCTCAAAGCACTTCCGTGATCACATATACGAGGTTATTCAAAATCGCGCGCCCCGAAAAACCTTTCCTGGAGAGCGTCATAGGGCGCTACAGGCGCCACAGAAAGCGGCAGGCACACTATGCCTGCATCGCCTGAATCAAACCCTTGGTGCCGAGGATCTTCATGACGCGTTTCATGTTATAGGCCAGCACGTGAAGGCTCATTTCCGTGCTGACGTTCTTGAGGCTCTTGGTCAGAAAATGGGTCGATCCCATCCAGGCCTTCAGTGTGCCGAACGGGTGCTCGACTGTCTGGCGTCTGAGACGCATCATCTCCGGTTTCTGGTCCAACCTAGACTGTACTGCCTCAAGCACACCCTCATGCTGCCAGCGTTTGATACGCCGATGTTTACCAGTGGTACATTGCCCTTTCATCGCACAGGTTGGGCAGGCTGAACTCCAGTAACAATGCAGCGCCTGATCCTTTTCGACGCTCTAGAAACGCCAGATCAGTCGCTCTCCCGCAGGGCAGCGGTATTCGTTGCTTTCGGGGATGAAGATAAATTCTTCTCTGGGAACATCCCCTTGGCCTGGCTCGGTGAGGTTTTCGGTTTGGGGAGATAGGTGGTGATACCGGCCTTATGGCACTCGAGAATTTCTTCTCCCTTAAAGTAACCTCGATCAGCCACGACGGTGAGATCTTTGATGCCGCTGGCATCACGCGCCTGATTGGCCATCCTGTAAAGTTGACTGCGGTCACTGCCAACGTTGGTGACCTCATGGGCGATGATCAGGTGATGCCGGTTATCCACAGCCGTCTGTACGTTATACCCCACTACCCCAGTGCCTCGCGTCGTCATGGAGCGGGAATCGGGATCCGTTAACGAGACCTGTTGGTCAGGTGCCTGGGTTCTTTGTATTTCAATGGCTTGTAGTTTCTGCACTTCCTCGGTGAGGGCGGCGATCTTTTCCTTCAGCTGTGCTGCCTGCGCCTCTGTGACAGCGGGGTCGCCTTGGTCACCTGAGTCGAGTTGGCGTAGGTAACGCTCGATGCTTTTCTCTATCTCCTCTGCGCGCCGTTTCATCTTGGCAAACGTAAAGTTGCGGTCACGGTTGTTGACCGCCTTGAACTTGCTCCCGTCGATGGCCACGATCGCTTGTGTGAAGAGCCCCAGACGCCGGCAGAGAACGACAAAGTCTCGGCAGGTGGCGCGGATCGCCTTGCCGTTGTGCTTTCGAAAATCGGCAATCGTCTTGAAGTCCGGTGCCAGGCGCTCTGTCAGCCACATCAGCTCGACATTGCGCTGCGCCTCCCGCTCCAAGCGGCGGCTGGATTGGACACGATTGAGGTAGCCGTAGAGGTAGATTTTCAGGAGTACAGCGGGGTGATAGGCTGGCCGGCCGGTAGCATGGGGATCGACACCCTTGAAACCGAGTTGTCTGAGGTCCAGGGCCTCAACGAAGGCCTCAATGGCTCGGACCGGGTTGTCCTCCGAGACAAAATCATCAAGAAGCTCAGGGAACAACGTGGATTGAGACCGGGACTCACCTGCAACGAAGCGCTTCATCGGCACCTCCACGAGCTGTCACGGGTAGAGTATAGCGGTAGCCACGTTTTCACACAGCCTCGGCCAGAAGCGGTCGTTGGGTGTGTGACGACCCAGGCGGAGTACTGCTGAAGCCACGGCGAGTCGGAATTCTGAAAGCCGCTTACCGGCGTCTATAGAGATTCACTTTTATAGTGTCAGTTAAGAACTCACTAACACTCCACGAAGAAATAATTTTCCTTGATTTAAGCCACCTGACAAAATCCTGATTCTCGGGAGTATTTTGTAGTCTCGGCACATGGTACCCAGTTTTTATTTCGGAAAATGGCTCCGGCAAGTTGCTCAATACATGATGCACTTCATCATCCGTCATAAGAGAGTGGAATTTATTAAAGAGCGAAATTTGCGTCGCTATAGGCGAAGAATGCGTTACCAAGGATTGCGCAACACTCCCATCAAGGTTGGATATTTTGGCGTCGGCTCTGTCAATGATCGAACCGATAAGTGCTGATCGCTCGGGAAGGTCTACGAGCGTCCATAGGTCCATCAATTCGACTACCCCGAGTTTAGCTTCATCATCAATTTCAGATCGAAGAAGCTCCTCTCGAAAGGCATCATCTAGCGCAAAGTTTTCTGGATCGGCCAGATATACATCAACGTTGGCTGCTACGAATCGTACCTCCAGGTCCCTCTTTTCAGCGAGCATGTTAAGATTTTCCTTAGTAAATGAGACTTTTCCTTCATCTATAAGGATTCGAATTTTGGTTGGTTCTATTCCTTCTGGTAGTACCTTGATTGGCCTCGGCAGGGCGCAAGCATAGTCTTTGTAGGCGGCATCAGAGAGCGAGCCCGCCTCGAATAGGAACAGACGCAGTTGACGTGAATTCGATTCGCTTGGTATGGGATGTTGCAGGATAGCTGTACGGATCACATCTTGATCAAGATAACCAATCAGGCTATCCGCCTCGAATCCTTCGCCTTTCATGAAAGCCAGGCAGTTCTCCCAAGTTGGTTCGATTAGTTTTAACTTGAAAAGCATTGCGTGCAATCTATCTGGCACGCCTTCTAGAGTTGGCAGTAGGGTCGTCTGACGTACAAGAAACTCCCGAAGATCAGCCTCATCAAGTGCATCTTGGCGAACCACGGCCAGAATTGCTGGTGCATCCTCTTTAGAGTTTTCTTCAAGCTCCAAAAGCACATTGTAAAAGTAGCGATAGAAATCGCGTTCGATCCGATTCATCAAGATTGTGTTATTCTTCGAACGTAAGGTCGTAAAGTTCTTCTCGCGTAGTGACTTAAGATCGTCCTCTCCCAAAATCGCTTGATAGACGTACTCAAAGTTCGGAATCGTGAGTTCGAAAATCCCCTCCTCGAACATGAAACTTACAACTTCAGAGTGCTCTTTTATTTCAGCAAATTTTTTAACTTCAAAGCCAAGACATGCAACGCGCTCGGGATCTAGCTCCGGTGAATTAACCAGAATCTCAGGAAGGTTATCCGCGACGAATCCCGGTAACTCGTCAAACTCCCGAGCGAGCTCTTTGAGCGAGGCTTGAGGTAGATTAGATACCATTTGGGTGACGTGGGAAATATTGTTAGGGCTAGCAATGGCAGCTGGCACTAGACCTTTCCAAGCTTTGACTAGTCCCGAAAGAAGTCCTACAACATTTTGGCCGCTTGTGTAATAGGCATCAAAAAACTCCTCGCAGCTATCAAATTCAGACGAGAGAAGTTCGAAAAGTTTCTGTATTTGGTCGGGGTAACTGCCCCGGTCACTCAGTAGGCTATCGACAAGTTTAACGTTCAAGACATATCTTTGCCGGAAGTCTTCATCTCGCATCGCTGCGATGACCTCTCTTGGATTGTCGATTAGAAAACCCGGATTAGGCGTGACGAATGCCCTAATTTGAATCAGAAATTTATTATCATTGGGCGACAAACGGCCTGAGTGAAAGAGTGATGTATATTGGTAGTAGGTATCGTCGAGATGACCTTCCAGTATCAGAAAACGGGCAAGCTCTCCGTTTTCCCCGAAGTTATCGAAAAGTTCATTTAAACGATCAGCGTTCAAACGCAATAGTTCGTTAAGCTTATTCGTTCGAAGCGCAGAGATCTTTGACCTCAGGTCACGTATTTGGCGCAAGCTCTTGTTCTTATTGTCAGCTGCCTTACTCTCGATCTCTTCCTTACGTTGCAAGTAGGATTTCTGAGGGTCCACCTCTCTTTGCACCTTAGAAACATCGACCTGATTTTGACCATTGCCGTGGCGGACGATAAGACGGGAAGCCTCTATAAGTTTATCAAATTCATCATGGCTGACCAGCTGTGGAAGGGTGACCCATTGTGCCCCATCAATACGAACGCTGTTTACATTCGGTGGAAGCTTCTCAATCAGAGCCATGGCATAGATTTGCCGCAACTCTTTCAGATCCGAAGGCGTCTGTCGCTCGGCGACTTCAAGTTGCTTTTCGAGTTCTGCAATCTCGGTTCTATACATGACCTCACCATGCTTGATGAGCTCATCTTGTAGATTCAATACTTGAGCGAGAGCTCCTGCGCCGCGGTGCAGTTGCTCAAAGTCCCTTGGATAGACGTTTTTATAGATTAGGATTGCGAGGAGCTTATTGGAGTCGAGCAGATTCTCTCCATCAGTTTCCAAATTAGCCATATAAATGGCGTATTCATTAAAGATGTTCTGAATCAACCTCAGGTCATTCAAGTATCGTGAGACCTCTCTCAGAAACTGCCGATCAAGGCACCCATCGAGCTCAAGCCTCCTTCCCTGCTTCAATACCATGTCGATCGAATTCGATGTATTGATGATCGGTATGACGGGAATGATGAATTCGAAGAACTTGGTTCGATCTGTGTTGACAAACATATCGTCGCGCAGCGCGTAAAGGAACCTGATGGTGCGTTTCACGCCAGCATTCTCATTCACGAGACTATTAATTTCGCGCAGTGTGACGAAAATTTCAGCGTCATTGAATCGATCAATATCTTCAATGATCACAAGATCGTAATTGGTTGATTGAAAGAAGTAGACTATTTCGTCTAGATGACGGTTCAGTATGGACGCCTGGTCATCATGTGCAGGCTTTATCTCAACATCCTTCAACGAAATGCTCTTGAGTGACAGACCGAAGCTTGCAACATAAAAGTGATGCAGTGTCACCCAAAGGAATATTCCCGCGAGCAGGGCGATTCCCAGGCTTACTCCATTATTGAGCTCTAGCGGAACAAAAAAAGTGCCGTTGATAATATCTTCTCGGTGATAAAACACGAACCAAATCGCAAGAACCCCAAGAATTATAAAAAGAGATTTAAAAATAGAGAAAACACCAGGCGACTGAATTCTTTTGAACCGTGATAATGGAAGCTTGTTTGCGTCAGCACCATACAGCATCTGCTGCAGGATGCTTCTCTCAATCTCTTGACGGCTGACCTTTTCGTCCTCGGAACCAGCCTCGGGAACGAAAGCAGCGAGAGAAATATGAAGCGCAGACCGGCGATACTTCTTCAAGAAGGACTGGATGATGCTGCTCTTGCCTGACCCATAGGGCCCCGTTAGGGCAATATTCGAGACCTTCTCATTGTTCATAGCAAACAAAATCGCTTCGGAATATACTCCAGCCTTGTCTGCTTCATCAGTTGGCGCGAGGTCCACGAACTTCGATTGCACTTCGGTGGAGCGGTCTTTACTTTCCAGCCAAGACGCGATGCTATAGAGGCTATTAGAAAGCCAGCGTGTTAGTGACATGACACTATTTATCATACGATGCTTAACCACCCTAAACTTCAAGAAACGAAAATTCACGACAGACCGACTTCAATTACACTACTTCTGCCTATTCGCACTTGATTTTTAAATTGTATGCTTTTATAAAAACGTCCGAGTGAAAACAATATTTCATATTTTAATGCTCTACTCACAGATACCATTGAACGTCTAATCATCATTTCGGATCGATAGCAAGTCCGTACCGATCCCTTCTCACGTTAACTCTGTGCGCGATGCTGTTTCCATTACCAGCATTGCAGAAAGTGGCCTATGCCACTGACTAGCAGGCATAAGACTTCTCAAGCTATGATTGGATGAAGGTGTCGCCATGCTTATCCGAAAAATGCAGTAAACAAAAGCCCACTCCAAGCAATTGATACGAACAACTATCAATTTTAATCATGCTACGAGTCGAAATTTCGCGTGCCCACAGCATTTTCTGTCATGCCCGCTTTGGGTCGAAAGCTATCTATCAGCATAGACTAACATTTCCCATCCGGCCAGAAGCGAAACATCAGGTGAGCTTTATATAAAGCTGGCATTAGCCGCCCGGCCGGAGCGCCCGAGGGCGTGGAGATCTGGTCGACTCAATGCCATTGTTAGTCCATGACTAGACCTGATAGCCCGCACCCCGCAGTTCGTTTAACATCTCGTGCTTCCACTGACCGCCAGCATCGAGCGTTACATAGACTACACCGCTTATGTCATTTGGTGTCTCTACATCATCCTTAACCGTAGCTACCACGCGAGAACGGCCAAGCTTGGCGATGAGGTACCCATGCTCAAAGACTACGTTTTGGCGGGCCCGCCTCTTAAAAGTCAGCGTGTCTCGCTTGGCGCCAACGTCACAGGGGGTGTATAGGACGATGCCGAACCCGACGTTCGTATACTCTTCGATTTTCTCGATGATTGTTCTTCCGCCGCTCGCCTGCATGTGAAGAATGATAGGCTCTAGACCGAGACCCCGAATAAAGTCGGCCATATCAAGCTTCGCCGGTTCATCATGTCCATGCACAATGAACACTTGACTCTTGTTGAAGGCGCTCCCCGGATCCGGTGGCCTATTCGCTACCTCCTGATCTTGTAGGCGTGCATGCTTTGAAGCCGCAACCTGTGGGGGTGTCGCCAATCCCCGCCGAACGAGGATCTCGAACAGATCTTCATCTTTTACAGCCCAATGTGTGCGGGAGAGCTCCCAGCGACCGAGGCCAATATCTACCCTGAGGGATTCAACGGCACCCGGCTCCAATGGGGAAATAGCAGGCTCAAATTCAAAATAGACGGCGACACCCGTTGGACGGACCTTGATCTCGGTAATGTAGCCAACCCGTGAGGCAACGGGCTCCCCCTCGCAGACAAAAAGGGTTGGGAAAGACTTCAGCTCCTCGATAGCGGATTGGTCCAGTGACTTGTATCTTTCGCTAATCTCATCCGTAGTGTATTCCGTCGCAACGCGCCCACGCTCAAATTCGACAGGGCTATTCTGCCACGAGTCTGCCCCGCACCTAATCAACAGGTTAAACAACATCCCCTCCTTACCGTTGATACTGGCTACCAACTAACAGGTATTAGACGGCACGTTTTTCTGGTTAATTTTGTGTGCCAAAATTCTTGCAAGCTCTTGACCCTATATAATTTTAATTACTATTATGCTACATATCCAAAACTCGCGCGCCTGCTGCATGTGCCTGAACGGCCGCTTTGGGTCGACAGCAGCCTTTGAGAAACATCTAACCGACCTTAGTTGTTCAGATAACGGTTTGTCCAGAAAAGATGGCTCTTCTATGGTCTCAGACTGCTCAGAGCCTCGTTCAGCGCCTTCAGTGCTTGATTATTCTTCTTTTCCCCCATCTTGCTGATATTGGCAAGCTTCCACATCACAGCGGGCAGCTGGCCAACACCCTGAACAGGGAATAGCGACCAATCAGGCACACCCTTCTTGAACGACAGTAAAAAGCGAACGTCATCGTCGGTGATGAGCTGACCCAGGCGTTCCAACAGCCTATGGCGCACTTCTTCCAGCTGCTGCAGAGGAATATCAGTTCTGGCCATACCGACAAATTCCTTGCGGTAGACTGCTTCCAGCGGCTTCATTCGCGGGTTGATGATTTCGTTCATCGGCCTGGGGTGACCGAGCAGGTAGACCAAGAAGCCTTCAAAGATACTGCGGTCCAGGCCGTCTTGGTCCAGCAACAGCTTCACATCGAAAAGATCACGAGGGTGCTGGCGATCCAGAGCGGCGCAGAGCTTGCCACCGTAGAGATCCGGCATCGACACAACCTGCACCGAGGCAAAGCCGTATTCGTCTTCCACCGTCTCGACCACATCGAGCCGCTGAGGCGGATGCACGGTGCCGCGAAGCACTGGCGAAACCTCGAGTGTCACCTGGCTGTGACCTCGGCGCACCAAGACTCTGAGTTCATCATGGCGGTTACTCTTGAGCTCGGCGTTCACCCCAGGGAGTTGAACACCGATGGCCTGTGCCAGTCGTTGTAAAGCCTGGCGACAACGGTGCAGTGTTACATCCCGAGGTTCCAGCGGCAGGTAGGCGAGGTCGATATCGACCGACAAACGCGGGAAGGGCTGGACGAAGAGGTTGATGGCCGTGCCGCCCTTGAGAGCAAAGCAGGGCTCGTCATTCAGAAAGGGCAACAGCGCGACCAGCAGGCGCACCTGTTCGTGATAGCGGGCCTCAATGCTCATCCGTGAACGCCTCCGGGACCGTGACCTGATATTCCTTGTCCAACCGCCCCCCTTTGCAGAGCTGCCGCTTGCCCTTCCCCAGGTCGAGGCTGTGGGTTTCAAGTCGATGGTACCAGGCGTGGCCGGCATGGCGAGCCAATACCAGAAAAGCACGTTTGGTCTTCACTGAGCGGCACCCTGCCAGCAGCGCCTGTAGCCGGCGCGGGCGCAGCGTATTGAGCCCGGTGAAGGTATCCACCAGCTCGCTGCTGAACAGCAGCTCGTTGGGCGTGATGGCGATCCACTCGAGGATAGCGCGCTCCGGAGTCGAGACCCGAATGGAAAACCCCACCCCAGACGGGTTGTAGTCCGTGAAGCTGCCGGGGAGATCTCCCGGCAGCCCCTTGTCCCGGTGCAGGTCGATAGCCCCGGCCCAGTCGGCTTGCTCCAGCCACAGCGGCAGCTGGGAGCGGCGCTCCGCCCCATACAGGTGAGTGGTGTCATGCCCGATGGGCAGATAGTGGACGAATCCCTGCAGGGACAGGGCGGTCTGGCCGCCCGGCCAGAACGGCGGTGCAGCGGGGTCGCTCAGCGCCTGCAACGCAAAGATCCCGCTCTCCCAGGTCAGCGGGTCACCTGCCCGACAGTAGGCACCTCGCCCGAGGCGCCTTAGCCAGCCCGCCTCTGTGAGCTTGGCTGCATGATTGGCGCTGATGCCGTGGGCCTCCAGCCACGCAGTGGTCACCACTGCGCCATGAGGGATTTTCTGCCACAGCTGGTTTATTTTCATCGCCATAGATTGCCTAATCAGCCAACTATGGTGCTCATCTTAAACCATCATGGTTTAAGATGAGCCTCTGAAATGGAAAATCAGGCCAACTTAAGCAACTTTTCTAAACCCACATCTACGCCAAGGGTCCGATCCCCCGGGCCTCGTCCAGCCGCTGGGCGATATGCAGCACCGCTTCGAGTTCCGAGCAGCCCTGCTCGCGCATCACCCGCATGCGCTCGGCCTTCTCCTCACCTTCCGTGCCGGCCAGGGCCAGGTAGAGGCTCGGCGGTACCACCCGGAACAGCGCCTCCAGACGCCCTGACAGCACCACCCCTTCGGTGTATTTCTTGGAGACCTTGGTGGCGGAGGCCATCAGCTTGCGCTGGGTGGCGGTGAGCTCCTTGAAGCGGCTGACCTGCTCGATCTCGTCGGGGGGCATGTAGAGGCACAGCCAAAACTCGATCATGTTGAGCAGCTTACGGGCTGCGTCCGGGAAGTCTTCGAGGTTCTGGGTGGCCATCCAGATCCAGTGTGAGAGCTTGCGCCCCATCTTGCCCACCTTGACCAGGTAGGGGCTGAGCAGCGGGTTGACGGTGAGCAGGTGGCACTCGTCGATGACCTGGACGATGGGCCGGCCGCTGTACTGGTCCCGCTCGGCCAGGTTAGTGATCATGTTGGTCACGCTGATCACCGCCAGGGCGAGTTGGGCCTCGTAGCCTTCTCGAGCGAAGTGGGCCAGGTCGATGATGGTCACGTCGCACTCTGGCCAGGCGCTGCCGGGCCGATTGAAGACCTCACCGTCGAAGCCGTCGCAGAACAGTCCCATGGCCTCGCCCATGTCATAGGCGCGGCGCTGCCGCTCCTCGGGGATCTCCGTCTCGCGTGAGATCGCATAGAGCGCCTCACGCACGTCCTGGGTCATGCAGTCGTGGCCCTCTTCCCGGCAGCGCTCCGCCGCCCGGTAGATGGCGTCACGTACCATGCGCCGGTCGGCACGACGAAACTCCCGCTCCTCCTTGGGGTCGCCGCCGGTGATCATCAGCCGGGCGGTGATCTCCATCTCGCCCAACAGGTCGCGCTCCTCGTCGGGCTGATCCTCGTCCTCCTCCAGGGGCGCCTCCTCGAAGGGGTTGGCGTCCTCGGCATCCCGGGCCAGGCGTCTCTCCTCCACCTCGTTCTCCAGCAGCCGCGTGGCCGCTGCGAACGGCGGCAGCCTGGCCCCACAGCCCGGCGACAGCTTGACCTGGTTGACGCTCATCCCCTTGCGCTCGAAATACTGGCCCAGCAGCCCGAAGCTGTTGCCCACCTCGATAATGAACAGCCGCGGGCGATGCATAGCCATGACCTGGCTCAACACGCCGTTCAGGGTGGCCGACTTGCCGGCCCCGGTGGGGCCGAACACCAGCATGTGGGCGTTGGCCGAGCGATCCTCGAGGTTCAGCGGGTCGAAGCTGAAGGTCTCGCCGCCACGGTTGAAAAAGATCATCCCCGGCCGGCCGGTACCGCGGCCGCGCCCGAACACCGGCGCCAGATTTGCCAAGTGGTGGACGTAGTTGAACTGGGTGTACCAGCGGTTCTTGCGATCCTGCTCCGGGTCGAAGTTCATCGGCAGCCAGCGCAGGTAGGTGTTCAGGCCGGCAACCTCGTCTTCAGGATCCACCGGCGAGAGGTTGACCTGCAGCAGCTGAGTGGCCAGCGCCATGCTGCGCTGCTGGAGGTCCTGCTCGTTCTCACCCATCAGGAAGAAAGCCAGGGTGCTCTGGTAGAGCTTGTGGTTCTGACCCAGGTAGCGGCGGGCGGTCTCGCAGTCCTCGCGGACCTGTCGGGCTAGCACGCTGTCGCCCACCGCCTTGCTGTGCAGGCGGTTGATATGGTCCTCCAGGGGCTCCTGGGGCGTCGCCACGATGGTCAGCACCGCCTCGGTGCCTTCAGGCAGCTTGTCCATCAAGGCATTGCTTGCCTGCCCGTCGGAGCGGCGCACCTCGCCGGTGAGATGGCCCACCACCGGCGCCCGGCGCATCTCCTCCACCACCACGCAGCACTGGGGCAGCCCATCGAACCACCAGAGCCCCGTCTCCACATCGCCGCGGGGCGAGTTGAAGAGCATTCCCTCGGCCAGGTCGTAGTTCCAGGCCACATCACCGGCGTCCTCGGGGTAGTCGCACAGGGCGTAGAAGCGCGCCGGATCATCGGGGGCCAGCCGCGGCCGCGGATTGAACCGCGGCAGCAGCCAGCGGTGAAAGGCGCGCCCGTCGTAGCGCTCCAGACGCAGGCCCGCGCCGTGCAACGCGGCGGCCAACCTATCGTACACCTGGTTGACCGTCTGCTCGGGAGAGAGCCCTCGCTGACGTTCCCCGGCCTTGCGCTTCTTGCCGAGCCAGCGGTAGAGCACCAGGCGCGTGCGACGGGTCTGGCCCCGCCAGCGGGTCTGGGTCACGCCGTCATCCTGGAACAGCCCACCCGGTTTGGAGATCGCCTTGAGGTGAGCGCCCATGCTCGCCAACCAGTCCTGGGTGAACTCGGTCTCCCGGGCCCGCGGCCGCACATAGTCCCGCATGCGCTCCAGGTCGGGGCGGGCGTCGACCTCGTCCTTGACGAAGAGCTGCACCACCCAGGGGTGCTGCTCATACTCCGGCAGGCTGTCCTGAAAGGCTGCCTCAATCTGGTCGCGAATCGCCTCCAGGGACTCCGGGGCGCGGCCCTCGGTGGCGATGGGGAAGACCTCGGCCACTACCCCCACCGAGACGCCGTCTTCCAGCAGAAAGCAGCCCGACTCGGGCAGGTACTCCACCCAGGGCAGGTAGTTGCTGAACGAGGGTGCCCGGCGGAAGTGCGCGCGCAACTCGGCCACGGAGGGCGCCTTGCCCCGGGGCAGAGCCAAAGGTCGCCCCTGGATATCATGTCTCAGGGCAGCGAGGGCATCTGGCTGGATCGACCGGGCTTCAGGGTCTCGCGCATAAGGCGGCGCCGATAGCAGCTCATCCAGCCCCTGTCCTTGGTCGCCATCATCGGCATTGGCACTCCCGAAGAGTCGATTCATCAGCGCATCGAACTGAGACATCAGAGAGCCCTCCCATCGACCCAGTCCGCAGTGGCTCGCGCACTCTCACCGGGCATGGCGTACTGAACGCGTTGATATAGGGGGAACACCGTCGAGTAGCCGGGTACCGGCACTTGCTCCGTACCTGCCAGGTGGGGAAAGACGTACATCACCAGGTCCGGGTTGGGCAGGCGGCGGAACTGGCTGTAGATCTCGTTGCCCACATCGCGGCTGTAGCGCAGGTGCTCCGTTACCATGTCGGCACTCTTCAGTGGACGGCGCAGCTCGCTGCGTACATCCAGCAGGCGGCGCTCACCGGTGCTGTGGCCGGCCTGGTGCTGCCAGATCTCCATCATGGTGGTATCACCCACCGGCATCAGCTCTTCCTGAGAGGTCGCACACCCGGTCATCGTCAGGCTCGTGAACAAGACCGCCATCGACATGGTGGCGCTACGGCAGATCGAGATTGGCCGCACTCGAGCGGTCATATCGCACCCTCCTTCCTTGGGTTTCATAGTCGATGGGCAGCTCACGCTCGATATGGATGGCGACCGGCTGACCCGGGGAAACATAGACAGCATCAAAGGTCTGGCCGAAGCGCTCCTGCACCCACTGGCGCACGTCGGAGACGCCGCCGGCCAGGGCCTGGCTGGCGGCATAGCGACCCGAGTCACCGGTCAGGCCGCTGACCACGCCACCGCTGTCCACACTGGTGGTGACTTCGTTCATGGCCATGGCATCGGCGCCGGCCTCGGCGGCGCCCAGGATGAAGCTGGTGAGCAGGAACTGCTGAGCATTGGTCTTGCGATCCCCGGGGATGCAGGGCAGGCCCCGAGGGTCGGAGAGCCAGCCGAGGATAGTGCGGTTCGAGCCGTCTCCCGAGTTGACGTCATCGGGAGCCGGCAGAGTGCGCACAGTGCCGTCCTCGAAGACGAAGGTCATCGAGTTGACCTGGCCACGCACGCAGGAGAGCGTCCAATCACCGGTGGCGGTGCCGCTGACGATGGCACTCTCCACCTCAGGCAGGGTGACGCCGTTGGCGGTAAGGTTCTCGCGGCCGATCACCACCTTGAACGGATAGGGGTCGTTGACGGTGCCATCGATGGGCACCCTGCCCAGTAGCGCCGTCATGGCCACCGAGCCCATCAGGGTGGAGTTCTCTGGCAGCGTATAGACGGGCTCCACGCTGGATTCATCTGGACGTCCGGTCACCCGGCTCTCTACCGCACTCGAAGTGCTCCGGGCCACCTCGCCCAGCTCATTCGCCGCCTCACCGAAACGGGTCGGGAAGGTGGTGTCTCCGCGCCCACGCTCCTCCTCCTGGGCGTCCAGGGGCTCGACCCAGGTCAGCGACTGCGCCGAGCCTGGCCCGGTGTAGGCGGTACCGGATGGCCCACCGCCCCCTTCCAGCCCCAACCCGATAGGCAGTTCCTGGTCTCCCTGGTCACCCACCTGCCGACGCAGCTGGTCCAGCTGCCGCTGAAGCGTGTTCAACAGTGGGTTGTCCTGCTGCGTGCGCTGCGCCTCCTGACGCAGCCGTTCACGCTCACGGTTCAACGCCTCGTCGATGGCGCCCTCCACATCCTGGTGGCGGCTCATCAGCTGCTCGTTCTGATCACGCAGCGCCTGGGTTTCGGCCTGGGCCTGCTCCAGATCGCGACGCATGGCCTGGACGTGGCCCACCAGGGTGGCCACGGTGTCCCGCGGGGTATCCCCCTCGATGCCCAGCGCCTGTAGCTCGTCATCGGTCAGGCTTAGCGTCGGGTCAGTTTCGGCGTTTTCTGCCTCAGGGTCGGCTTCGCCTCCGCTCAGGCTGCGCACCAGGATCAGTAACACGATCACCAACAGCCCAGGCACCAGAATCTTCAGCAGGGTATTGCTGCGCAGGGTCATGAGGTGCCCTCCTCGACCTTATCCGTCTCCTCCAGCGGGATCAGGGCCCTGTCCAGGCCGCCGCGCTGAGTGACCAGAAAGACCGTGGTGGTGTCCTCCACGGAGCCCCGCGGCGCCAGATAGGGATGCATGAAGGTGGCGGAGTAGAACTCCCCCTGCAGCCAGCGCGGATCCATCTCGAAGGCGCGCCGCCGATCGTTGTTCTCCAGCTTCACCGCGGTGACCGTCCAACCATCGAGCCGCCAGGCGCCCAGGGGCGTAACGGTCACTGGCAGCGACGGCAGCAGGGTGCTCAGCGACTCGGGCAGCCGCATGGGCACGCGAGAGACGCCGCGCGGGGGCTCGATGGTGCGCTGCGGCGCATAGAGGGACTGGGCCGCATGCCGGGTCAGCAGCACAGGCACCGGCGTGGAGGTCGGGTGCTGGACCTCGCTGCCTGAAGCGTCTTTCGACGGTGAAGAGGCCTTCGTCACCTGCGCTCCGCTGCTGCCCGAGGAAGAGCTGGCCGGGGATGCCTCTCGACTGTCCACCACCAGGATCTCCTCGCTACTAGCGCCCTCCCCGGCCGAGAGGTCCAGCAGCAGCACGTCCCCGCTCTCCACGTCCTGCACGCGAACACGCTGGGTCTCGAAGGTCTCGAAGGCCTTCAGGTAGAGCACGCCCCCGGCGCTCTGCACGCGCAGTACCTCGGGGTTGGCCAATGCCGGCGGCAGGCCCACGCGAACGTTGCGGTCCAGGGTGACAATCCGCTCCTCATCCACCGGCAGCGGTATCGCCAGCGGTCGACGTTCCCAGTGCATGACCTCCACCGCCAGCGCCTCACCGGCGAACACGGCGGTGACCAACCAGGCCAGCATCACACGCTTCATGAGGAGCCTCCTTGCTTCGCCTCATCAGGTACCGACAGCCGCTGAGGAATGCCATCGAAGCAGTCCACCTGCAGGCCCCAGGGGTTGCGCTGAGGGTCCACGTCGGCCCTCACCACCCGCAGTGGGTAGCGAATGAACAGATCGCGAACCGGCGTGCCGGCGTACTGTTCGTCGATGGCCATATCCAGGGTAACCACCCAAGCATCACGACTAAGGATCTCCACGGAGTCAGCGCGATAACCTCGCCCGGGAATTTCGTAGATGCCGCGTACCCGGCCGGAAAGCTCCTGGCGGCGATCGCGGTCCTCGTAGTCCTTGGCCAAGTAGCGCTGACAGGAGGGGGTAAGAAAGGGTGAATAGGCCCTCAGGTTGCGGCGGTAATCGGCTTGACCATCCGCGGGCCAGCGGTTGATCTGCTGCCAGACGTAGAACCCGAAGGCGTAGACGCTCGATGGGTCGACCTCCCACCAGGCGCGGGTACTGCCGGAGCGCAGGTCGGGCGGGTTGTGAATGGTCAAATTCTCCGGGGCCGACTTCCAGCCCCACCACAGGCCGGCACACAGCAGGGCCAGCACCAGGATGATGAAGCGCAGGGTGGTGATATGGGCATCCCGTGCGCTAAGGGCGTGACGAAAGCGGCTCATGGGCGTCCTCCCTGCTGGTAGCGCATCCGCCGCCGCGAGAAGGGACCGGAACGGGTGATCAGGGCGTCGGCTCCCCTGAGACGGATGCCCTGCCGAGCGAGACGAAACTGTAGGCTGCGGTAGAGCCAGGAGGCGGGACGGCCGCGACGTAGCCGCCGCATCACGGCGCCACCGACGTAGAGCGCCATGCCGGCACAGGCAAACGCCACGGTCGGCACCATGGCGATGGCTCCCAGCAGCCAGGCGCCGATCGCGCCCGGAAGCAAGCCCGCGGCTACTCCGCCCAGAGCCATCATCCCAACCTCGTGCCCGGTCATGCCCCGAAACACCACCGGTGCGGCATTCAGACGGGTCGGCAGAAAGTCGAGACGGTTGACCATCAGAGGATCTCCGCGGCCTTGGTCGCCAGCCAGATGATGGCCACGATCAGCACTACCCCCACGACGACCACTACGCCGAACTTCGACCACTCCCCGCGAACCCGTGCCTCGTTGAAGGTGGCGATGGATGCGATGGCGACGATGATGAATGCCACCGTGGCCAGGATGAGACCGCCAAGGGCGCCGAAATCGTAGAGGTAGTTCTGCAGCGTCTCGATCAGACCACCGCCTTCACCACGTGAGGGCGCCTCCATGGTGGGCAGCCCCTGCGCCATGGCCTCGGCCGGCACGAGCCCCGCAGCGGCAATCGCAGCAAAGCCCCGGGGTTGGGTATGAGCACGGGCACGAGAGAAGAGTGAACGCACGGTAGTCATAACGAGCTCCTTCTTGAGTAACGAATTGCTGAATGACGCAGGGTTCGAGGCCGGTGACCTCATAGGAAAATCCAGAACATCACCACGACCAGAAAGACAGCGCGCAGCGCGGCAAAGCCGAAGTCATCGCCGCTGACGCGCCCCTTGGCGTAGCCTCGATAGGAGGAGATGGCGCTCCAGCACGCCCAAAGCAGCACCACGGTGCAGCCCACCCCGGCAATAAGGACTCCCAGGGGTGGCGCCTCGAATCCGGCACCGGCGGCGAAGGCCTCCATTAGCGCAACTCCCGCAGGTAGTCCCCGGCGAGGGGCACCGGCTGGCGGGGCGGCAATCGAGGCGGTTCGAGTACGTCATCGATGCCCTTGTCCACGGCTTGGATATCCCGGCGCAGGCGCGGCACATCCAGGAAGACACGAGTGGTCTCAGGGTCGAACTCCCCAACGCGGCTCTCGAGCCGATCCACAATGCGCTGGATCTGGGCCAGCTGATCCTGGATCAGGGCCAGGTCCTGGCGGGCGATCTCATCGCGCACGCCGTCGCGGTCGTTGGCATAGGCGGAGTAGGTAGCGCCGAACTGAGCGGTCAGCAGCGTCAGAAGCAGGGGCGACAGGGCCCGTGGCAAGCGGCGAAACGTCATGGCAAGACAGTCCATCCGTTGGCTGGCATTGTCCTCATCCTGTCGCCCGCCAGGGTGCAGCGCAGCAGGAAACCATAAGCGCCGCACACCACGTTTATCTGTGTCCGCTCAAAACCTAGGCACGCAAGCAGCGGAGCCTGAACCGGCTCCGGACGATAGCGGCGAGGCCGCGGAAGGCCTGCGATGTAGAGTTTCAGAGGTACTTCTTGAAGCTTCCCGTGGCGATGCTGACCAGCAAGCCAAATAGGGCCGCGCAGGGCAGCAGGAAGGCATTGGGATGAATAGCGAAGGGCACGCTCAGGTAGAACAGCCAGCCCACTACGAAGACCGGCGTGATGGCCCGCTTGGCATGGTGGTAGATGAAAGCGGACTCGCGCCCCGCACCGAAGCGGCGCAGGTCGCGGCGCACCAGGCCGTCGACGAAACCAACCAGGGCCGCCAGAGCAAAGAGCGGCGAGGTCAGCAGCAGAATGACCACGCGGGTCAGGGTCATCAGCGTGACGTAGAGCGCCGCCTGCACGTAGATATGCAGGGTGCCGAGCCAGCCGCCGTGATGGGCGCTGGTCTCAAGCCAGGCTGCTATCCCGCTCTTCACGAACAGCCAGTCGTAGGCGCGACTGACCGCCCCCGTCGCCAGGGCGACCGGGTCCGAGACCAGCAGCGAGCGCGTGAAGTGGGTATCCAGTCGGGCCACTTCGGTTTCCAGGGTCTCCAGCGCATGCTGGGCCCCGGGCTGGCTCCACCACTGCCAGTGGATTCCCGCCCACTCAACCAGCACCGACATCAGGAGCGACACGACCAGCACCGCCATAATCTGAAATGGAAGGCCGAACAGCGTGGAGAACCAGCCGCGTCGAGTTTCCTGTGCACGTTCCGCCGTGGCCATCTCAGTGCACCCTGACTGGCGTCAGCGAGCAGAGCAGCGACCAGCGGCGATCGTGGTAGTGCAGGATCAGCCGCCCCTCATGAGGGTGCTCGCCCTGCTCCCATACCGGCGAAAGCCCCTTGCGATAGGCATGCTGGGTCAGCTCGACGCGGTCGATCCCGATGACCACGTAGTCGAGTAGCCCGAACAGGGCCTGAGGCAGCTCACTCAGGGAGCCGCTCTCCAGGGCAACACTGGAGACGATGGCGGTTGCCGCGGTATCAAGCGTCATGGGCGTTGTCTCGATTTTCATCACGGTTCTCCATCTCTTGGGCCAGCGGCCACTCGTTGAGCAGCTGATCCTCAGCCTCCTCCCCCTGCCGGCGCGCCTTGGCCTTGGCCTCGTCCTTGTCCCGCGCCTCCGCTCGAGCTTCTGCCCGCGCAGGCGGCGGCTCCTGGGCATCGCGGGCCCGCATCGGGAGTTCAGCCCCTAACTCGCCCAGCTCCAGGTTCACCGGCGGTGGCATCACCGCGGTCCACCACTGCTTGCCGGTGGTGTAGTCACGCTTCATGCGCTCGGCGAGCTCGGCGATACTGCCGGGAATATCCTCGTGCCTGTCGGGCAGCGGCAAGGGCATGCGCACCTTCCAGAGCTGGCCGCCCTCGAGCAGGGCGAAGGCCTGCCCCTTGGGCAGCGAGACCACGTCCGCCGGCTCGATCATCGGCACCTGTACGGTGCTGATGCGGTCGCCACCGGAGCTGGTGAAGTCGATGTCGTTGGCAATGTCGCTGGAGTCGGAGGCCATGCTGACCAGCATGCGGGTGGCCACGTTGACCTGGCGCAGCTGTCGGGTCAGCAGCTCGGCGGTCTTCTCCTCGCGTACCCGCAGCATCACCAGGTTGTTGAAGTTGCCGACCACCTGACCGGCCTTGGCGGCGTTGCCGATGCGCGCCTCGATGTCGGAGAGGGTCTGGGTATAGGCGGTGACCTGGATGCCGGCGCCGCCCCCCTTGTTGATGAGCGGGATGAACTCGTCGCCCATCAGCTCGTTGAACTCGTCGCAGTGCAGGTTGATCGGCACCTTGCCCATGCGCTTGCCGTTCACCGCCGGCAGACCGTCATCGATGCCGTGTTTGTAGATATGGCCGGCCACCGAGACCAGGTCGGCGAACATCGAATTGCCCACCGCCTGGGCCACCTCGAAATCAGACATGGCATCCAGGCCCACGTAGACGATGCCGCGCTTACGGATGATCTGCTGCCAGTCGATGATCGGCCGGGGGTCTTCGATATCGTCGTAGTCCGGCGAGAGCAGCTCGGCGATACGCCCGGTGGTCAGCTTCTCCAGCAGCGGCAGAAGGCTCGCCACGATCTTGTCGAAGTAGGTCTTGTCGTAGCGCACGGCGCTGCGCAGCCCCTCGAGCACGGCGTCCACCACCTTGATCTGCTGCAGATACTGCTCGATAGCCACCACCCGCTTGTCGCGCCCCTGAAACTGGCGGGGGATGTTCTTGTCGTTGAGCTTGCCCTCGATGGTGGTGATGCGCTCCCAGGCGTGCTGGTCGTGGCGCGTCAGGGTCTGCTGGGCGTACTCGATCATCAGGCCATCGATGTTCACCACATCCGAGAGGATCTGATCGTAGGTGGGGCGCTGCCCTAGTGCATGACGGGCCCGTGCCACGATATTGACGAAGCGCCAGGCGAACTCGCGGAAGGCGGCGCTGTTGCCCTCCCCGGAGAGCTGGCCGGCAAGCCGGGTGGCCACTTCCGAGATGCGCCCGAAGCGGCCCACGGCGTTGTAGCGCGCCGAGATATCCGGCCAGCCCAGATGAAAGACGTAGAAGGCGTCGCCGCGGCCCGCCCGCTGTGCCTCGGCATACATGCGGATCATCAGGTCGGCATCGCCCTTGGGGTCGAAGGCAATCACCACGTCACCGCGATGGATGTCCTGGGTGATCAGGATCTCGGCGAGCCGGGTCTTGCCAACCCGGGTGGTGCCCTCCACCAGGGTGTGACCCACCCGCTCCCCGAGGGGCAAGTAGACATCGCGCTCCTTCCACTCCACGGCGTGCAGTGCTGCCATGCCGCCCACCGGCGGCAGCGGGCGCACCGGATTCCAGGGCACATCCGCGGCGAACAGCTTCACCAGCGGCCGACCGGCAGCATGGCGCTCCAGCCGGTTTTCCATCTCACGGGCCAGGCGGTAGGCCGGCCCCGGGCGCAGATAGCGCTGCACGTGGGGCTGCTGGCTCTCATGCAGCCGCTGGGTGTGGCGCGCCTCCCACTTGAAGCCCTTGCCCATCCACAGCAGCCGCTGGCTGACCGGAATCTGCCGGCTGCGCAGCGCGAAGCGCGGCAGGCGCTTCATGTTGCGACGGTAGCGCAGCACCACCCAGGCCTGCCGAGCCCGCCACAGCCCGAAGGCAGCAAAGCCTGCGGCCATGCCGTAGCCCACGTTCGGCGACAGGGCCAGAGACCAGGGCGCCATGATGCAGAGTACCGCACAGGCCAGGCAGACCAGGGCGGTGTTGAGTTCTACCGCCGGGCGTAGCAGCGCCTCCAGGGGGTGTGTCTGGTTCATTGCGCGCTCCTACTGCTCCAGCCCCTGAGACGTCACCAGCACCGGGTAGTGGGCCAGGCCCAGCCGACCGGCCAGGTCGTCCCCCGGCGTGGGGCGCAGCTCAAGCCCCGGCACCGCCTCGCGCAGGCGCTCAAGCCCCTCGGGCGTGGCCACCTCGACGATCAGCCCCACCGCGTTGAGCTCGCGCAGGGTCTCCCCGCGGGCCTCCAGCCAGCGCAGCGACAACGCATCGTCACCGACCAGGAAGAAGGGCGTCATGCGGCTCGGCAGCTCCAGCGGGCGGAAGCGCACCTCGCCGGGCGATAGTCGCTCGCTGGTCACCGGCAGCATATCCGCCTCGCTGAACGGCACCGGCGCACGCAGGTCCGGGGTATAGCCCTCCTCCTCTGGCACGTCGGCCATGCCGATGGCGACGAAGTAGGGGCGTGCCGGCTCGCCGCCGTGGTCTGCAAGTACCTCCAGGGCAGGCCGCTCGGCCAGGGACATGCTCGGCATCGTCTCCGCCTGGGCGCCGGCTGCAAGCAACGCGAAGAGCCCACTGACCAAGGCGGGTAAAGCTCGGCAGCGACGGTCACGCATCAGGCACCTCCCCCGACGTATCTTCACCGCACTCCCCCAGGTACTCCTCCCAGGAGCCATGGGCCTCTTCATGGCAGTAGTCCATTGGCGGCTCGATCTCGCGGGGCTCGCGCCAGGCCGGTGCCCCGCAGTAAGGGCAACGATAGGGGGCAGAGTGAATCATCGATGGAACCTCCCTTAGTTAGCCGCCAGCTGCCGCTGGCGAGACGTTTTCAGCCGCTCGAGCTCAGTGGCAACGATGCGGCGGTAGCGGGCCGCCGGCTCTCCCCCAGCAGGACGGTGGTAGCGCCCGGCCGCCTGCACCCAGTCGCCGGTGGCATCGAAGTGGCCGCGCAGCAGGCGGGCCGCCTCCTCCAGATTGGCGTAGGGGTTCAGGGCATCGCAGGGTTGAGTAAAGCGCTTGCCGGCACCAAACAGCTGAGGCTGCCAGCGCACATTAAGCTGGGTGATTCCCACGTCCACGACGCGGGTCTCCTGCAGGGCCAACGTCAGCGCCTCGCAGGCCGCCTGGCGGGTCGCGAAATGAGAGCCCTCCCCCGCCACGTTCAGGGTCCAGGGCCAGGGCCGGCGCCCCACCTTCAAGCTGACTACCGATTCCGCCGTGGCCACTGCATAGAGCACTTCTGGCGGGACCTGGTGCAGGCTTGCGGCGTCGAAGTACGCAGGCGGTACTACGGTGGCATTCGCCAGCGATGACAACACCGCCAGGCTGCAGCCGAAGGCACAGCCCATCACCATGCGCCGATACGCTTTCAGCCCCCATATCGTCGCCCTCATCTCGGGTAGACCTGAGGCAGCGACCCCACGGCGATGCCACGCTCGGGGTCCGACTGTCCGTGATTCAGGGTAATGTCTCGTGCGCGCACGCGGTCGGCCGGCACACCCACACGTCGCGCCCAATCACGTATCACCGAATCGTCGCCGTCGCTGTCGAGCACGAAGATGTCCATCTGCGTGCCCTGGGCCAACAGCTCGCGGACGGTGCTGTCACAACGCTCGCAGTCGTTCACTGTCACATGCACCGTCAAGCGCGCCTGAAGTGCACCCTCATCGGTGAAGTGAAAGGCATTGCGTGGCCTAAGCGTGAACTCATCCACCGGCATCTCGTTGGGGTAGAGGCGCTGCCAAGCCGCGTCATAGGCCCGCTGGAACGCCAGCTCGCGCTCGGTGCGGGCGCGCTCCACCTGTACCAGCAGCTCCGCATAGCGGCGGCGCTCCTCGGCGCTGCGAGCCTCGACGCCGAGTGCGGTGATGGGATCCAGGTTGGGCGACCAGACGCCCCGTGGCCCCTCCATCAGCGCCTCGTAGCGCTCCCAATCGCGCTCGGTCAGCCTCCAGGCTTCGGCCTGCTCCGTGCGCGTGCGAGTACGCTCGCTCTCGAGCATCCGCTGCGCCTCCTGAATCACGGCGGAGGCATCGGGGCGGCTCTCCGGGGTGGTCTGGGCAGCGGCCTGGCTGGCCAGCAGCGTCATGGCAAGGGTCATTGTCACAACCGGCAAGACAGCAGGTTTCTTGGTGATCATCGCGAGATCTCCGGTGGCCTCAAGGAATCTGGACGTCGACCGAACGGCCATGGCGACTGAAGACGGCATGGGTGCCTCGGATCCTCGTCAGTTCCCAGCCATCCTGACGATCCCCGACTCCCAGCAGATGGACATCACGCAGGCTGGACAGACCGTTGGGCGAAATGCCCACGTAGGGGCGCCCGCCCCGGGACTCGACGCCAGTAACCTGGAACGAGGGCGACGGCGGAGCCGCTGGCCGCGGCGCCTGGCGGGCAGGTGCCGGGCGTGACGCCGCCTGTTGGCTCTGCTCAAGGCGCTCCTCCAGCGTCTGGATCTGCTCGTTCTGGGCGGTAACGCGCAGGTTGAGCTCGCTATCCAGGTGGCTCAGCGCCTTGCCCAGCTCGGCCAGGCGGGGCTCAAGCGGATCCCGCTGTTCCAGCTGCGCCTGTGCGGCGGTGATGGCGGCGGCATTCTCCTGCTCTCGCTGCTCGGCTCGCTCGAGACGCTGATCCAGCTCCGCCAGGCGCTGCTCCAGTGCCGCCTGCTGCGATGCCACTCGGGCGAGTGCCTCCTCCAGCGGCACCACCGCCTGCTGCACCTGGGACTGCACCAGAGATTCCATTGACACCTCCCCGGGCGTCGGCTTCAACAGCAGCGCCCCTGACACCAAGGCGCCGGCCAGGCTGACCGCCAGCAGGCCGTAGAGGGCCTTCCCGCCGCCCTTCCCTGCCCCGCGCTTGCGGCGATGCTGCGGCTCCGTCGGCTTGTGGTCGGGCGACAGCTCGGTAGGCTCACTCATCGCTCACCTCCGCCACCGCTGCAGCGCTCTCGTCACGGCTGTCGTCGCCGTGCCCCGGCGCATAGCGGATATCCCGCACCTGGTAGCAGACCTCTCTGGCCACCGGGTCGACCTCCAGCTCCCAGGCATCGCCGCCCAGCACCTGGAGGGCTTCGCGCAGCGGCATGGGGCCCAGCCGGTAGTGGGCCGCCGGCAGCGGCTTGCGATAGAGGGTGCGCTGGGCGGGACCGGGCGCGGGGCAGAGCGAAAAGCCGGTATGACGCAGGGTGTGATGCAGCGCATCTTCCACGGTAGTGGTCATGGATGCCGGAATATGCACGTCGATGGTCTGCTCCAGGAGGTAGCGCTGACCCAGTGAGGCCTGAGTGGCCACCAGCTGGTAACGCCCGGTGCGAATGACCTCGACGGAGGGCAGTTCGTCGCTGTAAATGTCCGGGGTCACGGCCTCGGTCGTCGGCGGGTTGGGGCCGGTGACCACGGCCCGATGCCGCTCGCCGTCTACGTCGAAGTACGGCAGCGAAAGCACCAGAGAGTCGGCGTTCGAGGGTTCGGGAGCCTGTTGCGGCTGATGCGCACAGCCCGCCAGCAGCGTAGTGGCGATCAGCGCAACGGTCGAGAGGGTGGAAAGGTTGAGCATGCGTTGCCTCAAGGAGTCCATTCAATGGCGTTGAGGCAGGAGGTTCTCGGGTTTGCGGGGGCGGGTCGATTGGAAAGCGTAATCAGGCGGGGAAAGGAAAAACGCCCCGGGGTGGGGCGTTCTTCGCAGGTTGGGAATCGTCAGTGCCGAGGCATGACGTGGCGGGGTCACTCCCCGCCAGGGTAGGGTCGATCGAAGCGCTGTGGATCAGTGCATGGCCGGCGAATCGAAGGAGCCGGCCGCTTCTCCCGCGTGGGCAGCGGCGTAGCCGTTGTCTGCTTCAGGCGGCTCCGCTGAGGCAGCGGATCTGACGTTGCTGGCACCTTGCTCGTCGCGGGGAGGCGCCTGGTAAACCATCTCGCCGTTCACCTTGATCCAGCTGATGAACAGCAGGCGGGCCTTGAGACTAACGCCGGTCTGGCCAGCCTTGTCGCCCTTGGAGTAGACGAAGGTGTCCGTCCAGAGGTCGCCCAGCTTGAAGCCCACCAGCACCTTGCGGCCCTGGTACACCGCCTGACGGCAGCGTTTGACGAGTACTTCGGCATCGCGGCCGCTGATTCGGCAGTCGAAGCGAGTGTAGCCCACATCGTCTGCGGGGCCATTCAGGGCCGCGATATCGCATGCCCAGAACGCTTCCCCACGCTTCGGTTTCACCTGCCGGATTCGGTTGAGGTAGCCCAGGCCGGTGATATGCAGGTCGAAGAAGCCAGTGGTGGCACTCTGGTGAGTGGTGGTCTTCATGTGTGTCTCCTCGGTGGATACAAATGAGCCCCAGGGAAACACTTCGCCCCCTCAGGGAAGTCGAATGGCTTCCCCAGTGGGCGGTAGATTCAGGCGTTGGCTCAGGTCATCAGCACGCAGTGGTGCCGAGAGCCGGCCAGAGTAGTTTTGCAGCAGTCGCAGGACGCCGTTGAGAACTCTTCGTCTCGCTCGCTATCGCCGACGACTATGTAACTCTCGTCGCGCTGCGCTGCCGCAATGGAGAGACGCACCTCCCGCTCGCGGGCGGCTGCGCTCTCTTCATCCAGGAAGTGATCCAGCCCGGTGGCATCGTCATTAGCGATGATCATCAGGCAGTCGGCGCAGACCATGAAGTGGTCGTCAACAATCGTGGCCATGGGGCATTCCTCCAGATTCCAGGGGTCCGCCCCCCTGGGGAGGCATCTCCCCGAATGGGTGGTAGCAGTGGCATCCAGCCCTGGCGGGCGGCCTCGTCTCGGGATGCTCGAGGCCTTGGGAAATGGCGTGCCGCCAAGCGGCGCACCCTTGAAACGCCTGGGTGCCTGGGGTGTCTCGGTTGGAGCCGGTCGAGACCACCGGGCCGCCAGCGGCGGCACTTGCACACTGGGAGGCTGCCCGTCAGCTCGGCAGCATCTCCTCGATATCCTCACTCGCAAGACGCGGCACGCCACGTCTTGGGATTGAAGACCATAGAGGGCATCAACAGGGTCGTCGCCGTATCGACAAGTATCAGGATGTCCGCCATGCAACTGGAGCCAAGGCATGTCCCTCGTTGCCATGCTTCGCTCACGGTGGCACCCGAATCTCTTCGCGGACGCATTCGGTCGATCAAGCACAGATCCCTGTACAAAGGGCTCCCGTTGGTGATGCGGCGGGCTCCGCAGAAGGGCAGGCGTTTCCAGCATGGAAACGTCAACCGGCCTGCCCACTACCCTGGATCAAGGTAGCCGGCAGGCCGGTCGTCGTATGAGATAGGTGGCCAACCAACCAAGCTGGCCTGGGACTAATGAACCTCGAACCCCGACTGTTGATGATGCAGTGTGAGCCGTATAGGCGGGATGGGGCGTACTCGTCTCGCGAGGTGCGAATACTTTGGGGGATTGAGCGTTGGCGCTCAAAGGGCGTTGCGTGATGACCGTCAGCAACCAACGGGGTACGGCTCTCATTATTGAGCCTACCCCTCTTAGGGTCAAGATGATGACGCCTTGCGCCGGCTACCGACGTCTTTTCCTGGCGTCTTTCTCTTCGGCTTAGGCATCGTCACCGTGGACGCTCGCGCATGCTGCACCAGCTTCTCCACCATGCCGGCCTGACGGCCCATGAACTCCTGCAGCGCCAGGCGTCCTGCCGCAACGTCATCCAGCGCCTGCTCCCAGAGCGCCGTCATGCCGGGGTTGGTGATGACGGAAGGCAGCACATCGATCAGCTGCTGTCCGGTCGGCGTCGAGACCAGGGCACGCTTCTGCCGCTTGATGAAGCCCCGCTTCAGCAGCGTCTCGATGATACCCGCCCGCGTTGCCTCGGTGCCGATCCCGGCCGTCTCCTTGAGACGCACCTTCAGGCGCTCGTCGGTCACGAACCGAGCGGCATGCTTCATGGCAGCGATCAGGGTACCCTCGGTGAAGGGCTTGGGTGGTGTCGTCTGCTTGTCCAGCACTTCAAGCTGCCGGGCCTGGCAGCACTCCCCTTCGCTAAGCGACGGCAGCGGAGGCGCTTCCCGCTCCTCCTCACCCTCCTCTCCAACCGCCGCCCGGGGAAAGAGTTCGCGCCACCCTTCCACACGCACCTGCCGCCCTGAGGCCACAAACGCTTCGCCCTCCAGGTCCACTCGCAGATCGGTCCGATCATATTCGTGATCCGGCAGAAACTGGGCCAGGTAGTGGCGACGAATCAGGTCGTAGACGTTGCGCTCAGCATCATTCAGCTTGGTCAGGTCGCAGGCTGACGTCGGGATGATGCCGTGGTGTGCGGTAATCTTGCTGTCGTTCCAGACACGGCTCTTGCGGCTCGTGTCCAGGCGCTGGCGAAGCGCCGACAGCGCCTCGTCCGAGTGCAGAAGCAACGTCACGATGCGCTCGGCATCCTCGTACTGCGACTCCGGCAGATACCGGCAGTCGGTTCGCGGGTAGCTGGTCGCCTTGTGGACTTCGTAGAGCGCCTGGGCGATATCCAGTACCTGCTGGGCACCGTAACCAAAGCGGCGCGAAGCCTCCTGCTGCAGCGATGACAGGTCCATCACCAGTGGCGCCGCCTCCTTCTTGCGGCTCGTCTCGAGGTGGCTGACACGCCCCTGCTGCCCGGTGACTCGCTGAGCCAGCGACCGGGCGGCTTCCTCGCTGATACAGCGCCCCACGGCGTCCTGGATCGAGGCATCACTCGGCCGCCACTTCGCCTGAAAGGTCCCGCTCGACGCCTGCAGATGCGCCACGACTTCCCAGAAGGGCTGGGGAACGAAGTTGGCAATCTCCCGGTCGCGATCCACAACCAGGCGCAGTGCAGGCGTCTGCACACGTCCCACCGAGAGTACTCCCTGATGGCCCTGTCGCTGGGCCAGTACCGTATAGGCCCGGGTCAGGTTCATCCCGACCAGCCAATCGGCCCGGCTACGCCCAAGGCC
>NZ_JAWSUJ010000044.1:2046-33895 GCF_033549285.1 Halomonas sp. | reverse complement strand
AGGCCGAGAGGCGCTCGCCCTGGCGCAGCGGACGCGAGGTGCGAACGGCGAAGCCGCCCACCGAGACATCGACGCCGGGGAGTTCCTGGCCATCCTCGAAGCGGACCCGGAAGGGCGGCGAGACGCGGATGAACCGGCGCTCGTCGCGCCGCTCGTGGTGGATCCGCTCACCCGGTGCCTCGTGGCGGCCCGTCGGGCTGCCGGCAGGTCCGGCGCCGCGGGGGGCGCCCGGGCCCAGGGTCGGCTCGTTGCGCTCGATGCCGTTCATGTCGGAATGATGGTCAGACATCCTTTGCGTTCTCCTTGCTCTGTTGTTTGGCCGACGCCACGGCGTCGCCGGAACGGCCGGTTTCCACGCGGATCTGCAGGTCCTTGAAGCGCATCGAGTGGTGCTCAAGCTCCAGGGTGCAGCCGTCGGGCTGCGGGCAGGCCGCCGCCTCGGCGATGGGGCGTCCGCGGCTATCGCGCAGGTGGCGGGCCAGCTCGGGCGTGACGATCAGGCGGGTAGTGTCCCGTGCCGCGCCCAGCAGGTGGCCGGCCCGGGGGCGGTCGAGCCCTTCGAGCGCCTCCAGCAGGTCGTCGTCGAGGTGGAAGTCACCGGCCGGCAGCTGCACGCTGCCTCCCTCCGGGGCATCGGCAATGGCCAGCGACAGCCAGCGGTCGTCCACCCGCGACTGCGCCTGCGTGGCGCCGCCACCGGTGAGGATGGACAGCGAGGTGCGATCCGGGGGCTGCAGGACGCCGGTGGCGAGTATCAGCACGTAGAGCAGTACCCCGTAGGCAAAACCGTGCAGCACATGGCCCATGCGCCGCTGGCGCTTCACGGCCACCGGGTCGTTGGGTTCCCCTGCGGAGATGCCCTGACGCGACCACTTCTGGCGATTGAAGCGGAAGCTGACATAGGTCTTGAGCAGGGCCCCCCACACCTGGTTGTAGTAGATCAGGGGTACCCACAGCAGGCTGAATCGCCCGTGCTGCCAGGCCAGGATCAGCGTCACGATGCCGCGGGTGAAGAGGATCCACAGGGCATAGGCGAAGATGAATGAGGGGCGGATGAACAGGGTCACCAGGATGGCCACCGTGGGGCCGATCAGGGTGGTCCACATGGAGAGCCGCTGGTCGACCAGGCTCCACCAGGTGAACAGGCCCATGGGCCGCGGCCCCAGGGCGATGGCCCGATTGCTGGTGCGCAGCATGTTGCCGTACCAGCGGCGCATCAGGTCGGTGGTCGACTTGAAGAAGCGCTTACGGTCGGGCAGTTCCTCGAAGCCCGAGACGTGCACGTCCGGGATGTAGAGCATCCGCCAGCCGTTCTTCAGCAGCCAGTACCAGGTCGACTTGTCGTCGCCGGAGAGGAACTTGAAGGTGCCGAAGCGCCAGTGGTCGACGTGGTCGTTCTCCACCAGTTCGATGAAGCCGGGCTGGGTCGCCAGGTCGGCCCGGAAGGCGCTGTAGCGGCCGGTCAGCACCAGCAGGCGCCGGGAGACCGACATCGAGCTCATCACCAGGTGGCGCTGGGCGTAGCGGATGTCGTACCACTCCTTGGTGGCGTCGCCCCCCGTGACGATGGCGCTGTTGTTGGTGGTCAGGGCGCCCAGGTCCTCCTGGACGCTGAAGAACGACAGCGAGCGCGACAGGGTGCCCGGCTCCAGCCGGATGTCGCCGTCCATGGAGACCAGCAGGGCGCCCGGTGCCGGCATGCGCCGCGAGATGGCGCGCAGCACCTCGGCCATGGCCGAGCGCTTGCCGTCGCCCTTCTGGAACATGTAGCGCAGCTCGATGTTCTCGGGCCAGCCGTTGTCGTCCATGACGTGGGTGATGACGTCCACGTCGGTGCGGTCCGACAGCGAGGCGAAGATGGTGGTGGGCACCCCATAGTCGGCGACCTCGCGCACCAGGGCGTCGTAGACCTGGAAGCTGACCTCGGGCTCGATGCGGAAGGAGGTGCAGAGCACATAGAGCTCCGGGGGGAGCGCCTGCTCCCCCGCGGCATCGGCCTCGGCCCGCAGGCGCGGGAAGATCCGGCGGTTGTACCAGACCGAACGCAGCGCCTGGATCAGCCACCAGCTGTAGCGCCAGATGCCCACCGCCCCGATGGCGAAGAAGAAGCTCTTCGACTCGGTGGAGAAGACATCCAGCGGCAGCCCGTCGATCACCACGATCAGCAGGGCGATCCCGAGGATGAAGGTCGCGACCTCCGTCACCTTGCTGGCGACGGAGCGATCGTCAGGTGTGTTCGACATCTCGACTCCCCTCAGGCGAGCACGGGACGTACGGAGTCACCCCGGCCGATGGCGTAGTAGGCGAGGCCTGCGGCCTTGACGGTCTCGGGGTGGAAGAGGTTGCGGCCGTCGACCAGCACCGGCGAGGCGAGCGACTCGCGCAGCTCGGCGAAATCCACGGTGCGAAAGGCCTTCCACTCGGTGCAGATCACCAGGGCATCGGCGCCCTCCAGGGCCTCGTTGCGCTGGCTGGCCAGCCTCAGGTCGTCGCGCTCGCCATAGATCCGGCGACACTCCCCGGCGGCCTCGGGGTCGAAGGCCTGGACCCGGGCGCCGGCCTCCCAAAGGGCCTCCATCAGCGCCCGGCTGGGAGCCTCGCGCATGTCGTCGGTATTGGGCTTGAAGGCCAGCCCCCACAGCGCGATGGTCTTGCCGGCCAGCTGGCCGTTGAAGGCCTGGCAGAGCATCTCGAACAGGCGGCTCTTCTGGCGCGCGTTGACGCGCTCCACGGCGGCGATCATCTCGGCGGGGTGGCCGATCTCCTCGGCGGTATGGGCCAGCGCCTTGACGTCCTTGGGGAAGCAGGAGCCACCGTAGCCGCAGCCCGGGTAGATGAAGTGGTAGCCGATGCGCGGGTCGCTGCCGATGCCGTGGCGCACCTCCTCGATGTCGGCGCCCAGTCGCTCGGAGAGGTTGGCGATCTCGTTGATGAAGCTGATCTTGGTGGCGAGCATGGCGTTGGCGGCGTACTTGGTCAGCTCGGCGCTGCGCACCCCCATGAACATCAGCTTGTCCTTCTGGCGGCTGTAGGGGGCATAGCATTCGCGCATGGCGCTGCGGACACGCTCCGAGTCGGTGCCGACCACGATCCGCGCGCCCTTGGAGAAGTCCTCGATGGCCGCGCCTTCCTTGAGGAATTCGGGGTTGGAGCAGACATCGAAGTCCAGTTCGACCCCGCGGCGGTCGAGCTCGGCGGCGATGGCCCGTTCCACCCGGCTGGCGGTGCCGACCGGCACCGTCGACTTGTCGACGATGATGCGGTAGCCATCCATGTGGTGACCGATGGTCTCGGCGACCTTGAGCACATGGCGCAGGTCGGCGCTGCCGTCCTCGTCCGAGGGAGTCCCCACGGCGATGAACTGCAGCAGGCCGAAGGCCACCGCCTTCTCGGCATCGGTGGTGAAGTGCAGGCGACCGGCCGCCCGGTTCTGGCGGATCAGGCTCTCCAGCCCGGGCTCGTAGATCGGCACCTCGCCGGCCTCGAGCCGGGCCACCTTGTCCGCATCCACGTCGACGCACATCACGTCATGGCCGACATCGGCCAGGCAGGCGCCGGTGACCAGGCCCACATAGCCGGAACCGAAGATGGTGATTCTCATGATCGCTGTCTCCTTGCTCGATGACCGGGGTGGCCGCCCTCGGCGGGCGGCCACGCATCCTCTCCTTTTCGATCCAGTCAGAAAGCAAGGCGCATGCCATCTTCATAAAAGATGGCGTTATCAATTGGTTGGGGAAGGGTGGCAGCCCGTTGGCCGGGGTCGGGCACATCGGGGGAGGCGATAACCGTCGCCATGAGGAGACGGTTATCGCGGAGGTGACGGCAAGTCTTTAAAATCAGTCAGTTAAGTGTTGCCTGGCAACGACGTTCGTGAATCGTTTTCCGTTAAGTGATTGAAAATAATAAGGTCAATAGTCGATGCCGCGGCGCGCCTGGAGCCCGCTGTTGAAGGCGTGGCGCACCTCCTGCATCTCGGTGACGGTATCGGCCATGGCGGTGAGCTCCCGGTGGGCGTTGCGGCCGGTGACGATCACCGTCTGCTCGGCGGGACGGTTCTCCAGCGCGCGCTTCACCGTCTCTACATCCAGGTATCCGAACTTGAGCATGTAGGTGATCTCGTCGAGTACCACCAGGTAGACGTCCGGGTCGGCGAGCATCCGCTCGGCCTCGGCCCATACCTCGCGGCAGGCCCGGGTGTCGGCCTCGCGGTCCTGGGTGTCCCAGGTGAAGCCGGTGGCCATGATGGCCACCTCGAGGTTGGGATCCTCCGCCAGCCGCTCGCGCTCGCCGCACTCCCAGAGCCCCTTGATGAACTGCACTACCCCGACCCGGTAGCCGTAGCCCAGGGTGCGGGTCACGGTGCCCCAGGCGGCGGTGGTCTTGCCCTTGCCGTTGCCGGTGAAGACCAGCAGCAGCCCGCGCTGCTCGGTGGCCTCGGCGACCTTCTCGTAGACGCGGGACTTGAGTTTCTGCATGGCCTGCTGGTGGCGGGTGTCGCGATCGTTCATCGGGGCTCCATGAGTTGTACAAGGCTTGTCCAGGAAAACGACAGCATACGCCACAACTTGGCGGGCGTCAGCCTCCCGGGGCTCACGCCCGTTCGCGCACCCGGGCCTCCATGCGGGCCAGGAAGACCCGCATGATGCGCTCGTAGAGCGCGCGGCCGAGCACGGCATCCTCGATGCCGGCGTCCACGTTGGGGTTGTCGTTGACCTCGATCACCACCACCCGGTCGCCGGCCTGCTTGAGATCCACGCCATAGAAGCCGTCACCGATCAGCCGACAGGCCTTGAGCGCCGCCCGGATCACCGCCGGGGGGACCTCGGCGGGGTCATGGGTGGTGAAGCCGCCGCTCTTCACCCGGGCGCCGGAATGGTCGTAGATCTGCCAGTGGCCGCGGGCCATGTAGTAGCGGCTGGCGAACAGCACCTGGCCATCGAGCACGCCGATCCGCCAGTCGTACTCGGTGGGCAGCCACTCCTGGAGCAGCAGCAGGGCCGAGGTGGCGAACAGCCGGCCGGCCTCGTGTTCGAGCTGCTGCAATGACTCGACCTTGACGATGCCCCGGGAGAAGGCACCGTCGGGAATCTTGAGCACCATCGGGAAGCCGAGGCCGGCGACCCGGTCCTCCAGGGCTCGGCGGTCGCCGCGCTTGAGCAGGATGCCCGCCGGTGCCGGGACGCCCCGGGCCCGCAGCAGGGCGTGCAGGTAGACCTTGTTGGTACAGCGCAGGATGTCCCGGGGCGCATCGATCACCACCAGCCCCTCGTGTTCCGCCCGCCGGGCCATGCGGTAGGTGTGGTGATCGAGGGCGGTCGTCTCGCGGATGAACAGGCCGTCGAACTCGGCGAGCCGGCCGGCATCCTTGCGGGTGACCAGCGAGACATCGATGCCGAGCCGGCGTCCGGCGCGGATGAAGGCCTTCAGCGCGCCGCGGTTGCTGGGGGGCAGGGCCTCCTGCGGGTCGACCAGGATCGCCAGGTCGAAACGGTAGCGGCGGCGTGCCTTGGGCGTGCGCCATACTTTGCGGGAGTGCCGATTGAGGGCCGTGGCGAACAGGTCCTGCTCTTCCGGGGCCAGATCGCGCAGGCGCAGCGGCTTGAGGCGCGACAGGTGCCAGGCGTCCTGGCGACGCACCAGGCGGGCCTCGAGCAACGGGCAGGGCAGTCGCTCGAAGAGCCGGCGCGCCAGCCTGGCCAGGCCGGGCTCCCGGCACTCGCCGAACAGCACACGCAGGGTCAGCCGGTCGCCGGGCAGCGAGCCGCGGCGCGTCAGGTCGCCGAGCAGCGGCGCCAGACCGTCGAGCTCAAGGTCGACCAGCGCCTTGCGCCCGAGGGCATTGAGGGTCTCGACCGCGGGCAGTACCCGCTGCCCCCGGGCCTGGGCCAGCAGAGACACGTAGTAGCCCGTCCCCAGGTAGTCCAGCTCGCTGCACAGGTTGATCACGTGGGTGGTGCGCGCCTGGTCGTCACCGATGCCATGTTGCCGGTCCTGGGAGAGGAAGTCGTCGGCGGTGATCAGGTCCTCGGAGGGATAGTAGGGCCGCCAGTCTTCCAGGCGGTCGACGACGATGCGCAGCGGACACATGATGGGGGTTCCGTGCTGGGCGGCGGGGTGCCGCCGGAATGCGGCCAGCATGCCCCTGAGCCCGCTCCCCGGCAAGCCGTCGTTCGGGTGAAAAGATTTCATGGTCGACGCCGGTGACAGCGATATTGGCCATGATCACAATCGTCCCGAGATTTCCGGAGATTCACCATGACCGTCACCCTGCGCCAGGCCCTGGGGCGCGACCTGGATGCCCTCTACCGCCTGGAGCAGGTGGCCTTCAGCGGCGACCGCTTCAGTCGCCGCCAGCTCTGGCACCTGCTCAACCGTGCGCATGCCCTGACGCTGGTCGCCGAGCTGCGCCCTCCCGACGGCGGGCCCCCGCAGCTGCTGGGCTACGGTACCCTGCTGTTTCGTCGCGGCACCCGCCGGGCCCGGCTCTACTCCTTCTGCGTGCATCCCGACGCGCGCGGCAGCGGCCTGGGCCGACGGCTGCTGGAGGCGCTGGAGGCCGAGGCGCTGGCGCGCGATGCCGAGGTGCTGGGGCTCGAGGTGCGCGCCGACAACCAGATCGCGCTGGGACTCTACCGGCGCATGGGCTTCCGCCCGGAGCGCTGGCTCGGCGACTACTACGAGGACGGCTGTGCGGGCTGGCAGATGGCGAAACCGCTGCAGGCCGAGCGGGGGGCCGCGCGGGCCCGCGAGGGCTGATAGAATCGCGCCATTCGCCCCTTCACCACCGACCATCCAATCAGCAGGACATGCCCATGCCCTCCTTCGACATCGTTTCCGAGTTCGACAAGCACGAAGCCAGCAACGCCGTGGACCAGGCCAACCGTGAGATCCAGACCCGCTTCGACTTCAAGGGGGTCACCGCGAGCTTCGAGCTCAACGGCGAGACGGTCTCGCTGGAGGCCGAGGTCGACTTCCAGCTCAAGCAGATGCTCGACGTGCTGCGCAACAAGCTCATCGCGCGCGGCATCGACGCCCGCTGCATGGACGTCCAGGAGCCGGTGCTCTCCGGGGTCCGCGCCCGCCAGGAGGTGACCCTCAAGCAGGGGCTCGACCAGAAGGAGGCCAAGGGCGTCGTCAAGCGCATCAAGGAGAGCAAGCTGAAGGTCCAGGCCCAGGTCCAGGGCGAGAAGGTCCGGGTCACCGGCAAGAAGCGCGATGACCTCCAGGCCGTCATGGCCCTGCTGCGCGGGGAGGGCGGCCCCGACCTGCCGCTGCAGTTCGACAACTTCCGCGACTGACGGCCGCGTTGGCGCCTTGATCCAGGTCACGGCGATGGCGGCCATAGGCGCTGGCGATTGGCACGGGAAGGCAGAATGCTCTTCAATGTACGGGATACCTGACTATCGGGAGTGAGCGATCGATGCCCGTCGTTCGTCGTGTCGCCTTCATGGCCCTGGCCTGGGTCAGCTTCGGGTTGGGCGTGGTGGGTGCCTTCCTGCCGCTGCTGCCGACCACCTGCTTCATGCTGCTGGCGGTCTGGGCGGCCTCGAAGGGCTCCCCGCGCTTTGCCGCCTGGATCCGCGAGCATCCCCGCTTCGGCCCCGCCGTGGTGGCCTGGGAGTGCGAGCGGGCGATTCCCCGCCATGCGAAGTGGCTCGCCACCGCCATGCTGGGCGTCTCGATGCTGGTGCTGGCCCTCACCGTGAGCCTCTGGTGGCTTAAGCTATCGCTCATCGCCGGCCTCTGCCTGGTGGGCGCCTGGGTCCTGTCGCGCCCCGAGCCGGTCGCCGTGCGCTGATCACCACGGCGGGTCGCATTGCTTTGAGCTCCGGGCACGGGGCGCCGTACAATGGATGGCAATCACCGACAGGAGCCATCCTCGATGTCAGAACCGCAACCGATCTACCTGAGTGACTACCGTCCACCCGCCTACCGCGTGACCCGTACCGAACTGACCTTCGACCTCGACCCGGATGCCACCCGGGTCAAGGCGCGCCTGCACGTCGAGCGCCACCCGGCGCGCAAGGCCGGGGCCCCCCTGGCGCTCGACGGCGAGCAGCTGTCGCTCAAGGCTATCGCCATCGACGGTCAGCCCCTGGAGCAGGACGAGTTCGAGGTCGGCGAGGCGGGGCTGGTCGTGCACCGGGTACCGGAGGCCTTCCTGCTCGACACCGAGGTCGAGATCGCCCCCGATGGCAACACGGCGCTGTCGGGGCTCTATCGCTCGAGCGGCATGTTCTGCACCCAGTGCGAGGCCGAGGGTTTTCGTCGGATCACCTTCTATCCGGATCGCCCCGACGTCATGGCGACCTTCTCCACCACGGTGATCGGTGACGCCCAGCGCGAGCCGGTGCTGCTCTCCAACGGCAACCCGGTGGAGCGCGGCGAGCTGCCCGGGGGTCGCCACTTCGTCACCTGGGAAGATCCGCACCCCAAGCCTAGCTACCTGTTCGCCCTGGTGGCCGGTGACCTGCGCAAGGTCGAGGATACCTTCACCACCATGAGCGGGCGTGACGTCACCCTGCAGATCTGGGTCGAGGAGGAGAACCTCGACAAGACCGACCACGCCATGGCCTCGCTCAAGCGTGCCATGCGCTGGGACGAGGAGACCTATGGGCGCGAGTACGACCTGGACCTCTTCATGGTCGTGGCGGTCAACGACTTCAACATGGGCGCCATGGAGAACAAGGGGCTCAACATCTTCAACTCGGCCGCGGTGCTGACCCATCCCCACACCGCCACCGATGCGGCCTTCCAGCGCGTCGAGGGCATCGTCGCCCACGAGTACTTCCACAACTGGTCCGGCAACCGGGTCACCTGTCGCGACTGGTTCCAGCTCTCCCTGAAGGAGGGCTTCACGGTGTTCCGTGACCAGTGCTTCTCGGCGGATACCAACTCGGCGCCGGTCAAGCGCATCGAGGACGTCTCCTTCTTCCGCACCGCCCAGTTCGCCGAGGACGCCGGTCCCACCGCCCACCCGGTGCGCCCCGACCACTACATCGAGATCGGCAACTTCTACACCCTGACCATCTACGAGAAGGGCGCGGAGATCGTGCGCATGCTCTCGAACCTGGTGGGGAAGGAGGCCTTCCGCCGCGGCAGCGACCTCTACTTCGAACGCTTCGACGGCCAGGCCGTGACCATCGAGGACTTCGTGGGCTGCATGGCCGAGGCCTCGGGCCAGGACCTCTCCCAGTTCATGCTCTGGTACTCCCAGGCGGGGACCCCCGAGATCGACGCCCACGGCGAGTACGACTACGCCAACGCCGAGTATCGCCTCATCCTGCGCCAACGCACCCCGGCGACCCCGGGCCAGCCGGACAAGCAGGCCCTGCATATCCCGGTCCGCCTGGGCCTGGTGGGCACCAAGTCCGGCCGTGACCTGCCGCTGACCCTGGAGGGCGAAACGCTTGGTACCGATACGGTGATCCACCTGCGCGAGGAGGAGCAGGAGTTCCTCTTCACCGATGTCAGCGAGGCCCCGGTGCCCTCGCTGCTGCGCGGCTTCTCGGCGCCGGTGAAGCTGCACTTCCCCTATGGCCGCGAGGACCTGGCGTTCCTGCAGGCCCACGACTCCGATGGCTTCAACCGCTGGGACGCCGGTCAGCGCCTGACCCTGCTGGCCCTGGACGACCTGATCGCGGCCCATCGCAACGGCGTCGAGAAGGTGATGGACCCGCGGGTCACCGAGGCCTTCCGCGTGCTGCTGGCGTCCGAGACCGACGACAAGGCAGTGCTGGCCCAGATGCTGACCCTGCCCTCCGAGGCCTATATCGCCGAGCAGCAGCCGCTGGTCGACGTGGATGCCATCCATGCTGCCCGCACCTTCGTCAAGCAGAGCCTTGCCCTGGCGCTGCGTGACGACTTCCTGCGCGTCTACCGCGAGCACCAGGACGACGCCCCCTATGTGCCGGAGCCCGAGCAGATCGCCGCGCGCAGCCTGAAGAACGTGGCGCTCTCCTACCTCATGGCCATCGAGGACGAGACGGGACTGGAACTCGCCCGCGAGCAGTTCGAGGCGGACCACAACATGACCGACGTGCGCCATGCCCTGACCCTGCTGGTGCACAGCTCCCGCGGCGACATCGCCGACCCGGCCCTCAAGGCCTTCGGCGAGACCTGGGCCCACGACCCCCTGGTGATGGACCAGTGGTTCGCCATCCAGGTAACCCGTCCGCAACCGGACGTGCTCGACCGCGTCACCTTCCTGATGCAGCACCCGGCCTTCTCGCTGAAGAATCCCAACAAGGTGCGGGCGCTGATCGGCACCTTCGCCAACCAGAACCCGGTCAACTTCCACCGCGCCGACGGGGCGGGCTACCGGCTGCTGGCCGACACCGTGATCGAGCTCAACCGCCTCAATCCGGAGATCGCCGCCCGCCTGGTCACCCCGCTGACGCGCTGGGCGCGCTTCGACGAGGCCCGCCAGGAGCTGATGAAGGGCGAACTCGAGCGTATCCGCGCCGAGGAGCTCTCGCCGAACGTCTATGAGGTGGTGGAGAAGGCCCTGGCCTGATGAGGAAAGGGTAATTTCCTGCTGCGCTCGGGCTATTGATAAAAGAAGCTGGCCGCCGGCGGTGCCGGTGCGCCGGCCCGGTCGTCTCCTCATGTAGTGGGCTACACTTCGGCAGCTGCGCTCCGGCGGCGGCCAGCCTAACTTCGCTCGCTACGGAAATTCCTCCTTCCCTGATGCAAAAAAAAACGTGCCGCCTAAAGGGCGGCACGTGGCATTAGGGAGGGGTCAGTTGATCAGCCAGCTCAGCACTGTCACTCCCAGCAGCCACCAGATCAAGGTGGCGACGATGGCGCGGCGCATCAGCGCGGCGACCCCCTTCCACAGCAGCCACAGGCCGATCACCAGCACCACCAGGCTGATCAGCGTGGGGGCGATGCCCAGCGACTCGGAGAGCCCCTGCATGAAGCTGCGGGCCGCGTCGTCGATGCCCGTGAAGAAGCCGATGAGGCCATCGACGATGAAGCGGATGAATTCCCCGAAGGCGTTGCCGATGAAGGCGAAGACGTCGTCCATGGGTGGCGAGTTCCAGTCTGATAGGGAGCGGTCATGTTCCATGCCCCGAAGGGCCTGGATGAGGGCATTCGGCATCACGCCAGGGCCCGAGTATCTCGAGAAGCGCCCCGGGGGGGCAAGTCGCTCACCCCAACTGGCTGGCGCGAGAGACCACCCCGGCCTCCTCGGCGGCGCTGTCGGCCAGTGCCCGGCCGGCCTCGTCATAGACGTGGAAGACCGCATTGGCCCCCAGCTCGCGGATCGGGTCGATCTCCTCGGGGTATTCCACCACGGCGGTGATCTTGCCCGGGAACTTCCGGGAGCGCAGCTGCTTCAGCGCGAAGAGGTTGCCCGCATGGTGCGGCATGGCCAGCACCACCATCTGGACGCCATGGGACATCAGCAGCTTGTCCCAGAAGTCCGAGTCGACGGCATCGCCCTCGAGGATATTGAAGCCCCGCGCCCCCAGCTTCTTGACGCTCTGGGGGTTGCTGTCGATGCCCAGCACGCGCAGCCCGTACTCCTTCTGCAGGCGACGGTAGACGCTGCGCCCGATGCGCCCCATGCCCAGCACCACGGCCTCGGCGTCGCCGACCTCGATCGGGCGGTCACTCGGCGAAAGCTCATCGACGGCGACCTGCGGGAGCCGAGGCTCCAGCCAGCGGTAGAGTCGCTCGCTGAAGCCGTTGAGTATCGACGAGAACCCGAAGCTCAGCGCCACCGCCAGTGAAATCACCACCAGCCACTCCTCCGGTAGCCACTGGCTGGACACCGCGATGGCGCCCACGATGAGGCCGAATTCCGAATAGTTGGTCAGGCTGAGGGTAGCCAGCAGCGAGGTGCGATGTCGCATCCGGAAGCGCATGAAGACGAGCTGATAGATCACGCTCTTCAACGGCAGGATCAGCACCAGCAGCATGGCAATGGCGAGCATCTCGGTACTGGGCATCGCCGTCAGTCCGATGCTCAGGAAGAACCCCACCAGCAGCAGCTCCTTGAGGCTGAACATCGAGCGGGCCAGGGTCTGTGCCGCAGGGTGGGGGGCCAGCAGCAGACCGATGATCAGCGCCCCCAGGTCCCCCTTCACGCCCACTGACTCGAAGAGGGCGTAGCCCAGCACCAGGGCCAGCAGCATGCCGAAGAGCATCTGCATCTCGCCATGGCCGAGCCGGTCGAGCAGGGCTCGCAGCGCGGGCGCCAGGGGAATCAGCAGCACCAGGCCCAGGGCCCAGGGGCTTGGCAGTTCCCCCGTGGAGGCAGTGATGAAGATCACCGCAAAGATGTCCTGCATGATCAGCACGCCGATGGCCAGGCGCCCGTAGGCGGTCTGGGTCTCGCTGCGCTTCTCCAGTACCTTGACCACGAAGACGGTGCTGGAAAACGAGAGCGCGAACCCCAGCAGGCCCAGGGTGTGCCAGCCCGTGTCATCCAGCAGGCCCAGCCCCAGCCACTTGAACAGCGACAGCAGTGTCACCATCAGCAGCGTCGAAGCCAGCATGTGCAGGGAGGCGCCCCCCCACACATCCCGTCGCAGCAGGGTGCGCACGTCGAGCTTCAGGCCGATGGTGAACAGCAGCAGGGTGACCCCGATGTGGGCGAGGGTCTCCAGCAACGGGGTCTTGTCGTAGCCCAGGGCATTGAGCACGAAACCACCGGCGAGGAAGCCCACCATGGGTGGTAGACGCAGCATCACGGCAGTCAGGCCACCGAGAAAGGCTGCGAGAAGAAAGGCCGGTTCGATCATGCTCACTCCCTGTTCGGCACGCGACGGCAAGACGGATAGTGTAGGGAAATCGTAAGCTGATTGGCATGCATGATTGAGATGCATGAGTGGGCGTACGCCGTCATCCGGTGGCGGTGTCATGATTAGGATGGACGCAGCAGGCGAGAGGAACGCGAATGCCCAGGCTGATTATCAATGGCAAGTCGGCGCAGCTGCCGGCGGTGAGGGAGGCGGTCTTCGCCCGCCGCGAGGCGGGGGACGACCTCGAGGTCAGGGTTACCTGGGAGCAGGGCGATGCCGTCCGCCTGGCAGAGCAGGCCGGGCGCGACGGGGTGGAGCGGGTGGTCGCCGGTGGCGGTGACGGTACGCTCAACGAGGTGGTCAACGGCCTGATGCGTCTGTCGCCCGAGCAGCGCCCCGGCCTGGGGATCCTGCCGCTGGGCAGCGCCAACGACCTGGCCACTTCGCTGGGTCTGCCGCTGGACGCCGAGTCCGCCCTGGCCTCGGCCCTGCACCTTCCCCTGCGGCGCATCGACGTGCCGCGACTGGACGACTGGCACTTTCTCAACATGGCCACCTGTGGCTTCGGGGCCGAGATCACCTCCTCGACCCCCAAGACCCTCAAGCGCCTGCTCGGTGGCGGCGCCTACTCGCTGATCGGTGCGGTGAAGGCCTGGGACTACCGGCTCTATCCCGGGGTGCTGCGCTGGGAGGGCGGCGAGCGCCGCGCCGAGGTCTTCATGCTGGCCATCGGCAACGGTCGCCAGTCGGGCGGTGGCCAGGCCTTGACGCCCGACGCCTTGCTGGACGATGGCCAGCTCGACGTGCTGCTGCTGCATGATGTCGCCTCCCTGGCACGGCTGCGCGCCATGCGCCGCGAGCTGGCGTCGCGCCCCGAGCGGGGCCGCTACGTCGATGCCTTTCGCACCGACGGGCTCGCCTTCGAGGCAGAGGAGGCACTGCCGGTGACCCTGGATGGCGAGCCCCTGCATCGACGGGGATTCCGGGTGGCCATCAGTCCCGGGGCGCTGACGCTGGCGGCGCCGCCGGAGTGCCCGCTCTTCGGGTCATCGCTCGACGACGTTTCAGGCAAGGCTTAAGGTTAACCGCAACCGTCCCCTGGCGGCCCCTACCCCTGTCGACAAGGAACCACGACCCCATGGACCTCTCGCTGATCATTCCCGTCGTGCTGCTGGGCGCCCTGCTGGTCTACGGCGTGGCCATCTACAACCGGCTGGTGACGCTGAAGAATCGCTACCAGAATGCCTTCGCCCAGATCGAGGTGCAGCTCAAGCGTCGCCACGACCTGATCCCCAACCTGGTGGAGACCGCGCGGGCCTACATGAGCCACGAGCGCGAGACCCTGCAGGCGGTGACCGAGGCGCGCAACGCCGCCGAGGTCGGCCTGCAGCACGCGGCGGCGCGGCCGGGCGAGCCCGGCGCCATGGCCGAGCTGGCCGGCGCCGAGGGCGCCTTGGGCGCGGCCCTCGGACGCCTCAACGTGGTGATGGAGGCCTACCCGGACCTGAAGGCCTCCGACAACATGCAGCAGTTATCCGAGACCCTCACCAGCACCGAGAACCGGGTGGCCTTTGCCCGCCAGGCCTTCAACGATGCGGTGATGCAGTACAACGCCTATCGGCAGAGCTTCCCTCCGGTGCTGCTGGCCGGCTCCTTCGGCCACAAGCAGGATGCGGCCCTGCTGGAGTTCGCCGACAGCGCCGAGATACAGACGGCGCCACGGGTGAGCTTCTGAGCCGGCCTCCGTGGACTTCTTCACGGCCCAGGATCGCGCCCGGCGCCTGACCGGGCGGCTGGTCCTGCTGCTGGGGCTGGCGGTGGTGGCGCTGATCGTCGTCACCTCCGTGGTGGTGGCCCTCGCGGTGGTACTGCTCGACGGCGCTCCCTTCGCCGGCGATACCCTGGCGCGCGCCCTGCAGCCGCGGCTGCTCGTCGGGGTGGCGACGGCGGTGATCCTGGTGGTGGGGCTGGGGAGCCTGGTCCGCCACCTGCAGCTGCGGGCCGGGGGCAGTGCGGTGGCCGAGGCCCTGGGGGGCCGCCCGCTCAACCTGGAGACCCGCGATGCGGACGAGCGCCGGCTGCTCAATGTGGTGGAGGAGATGGCCATCGCCTCCGGCATGCCGGTCCCGCTGGTCTACGTGCTGGAGGACCAGGCCATCAACGCCTTCGCGGCCGGACACGAGCTCGACGACGTGGCCATCGGGGTCACCCGCGGCGCCATCGAGGCCCTCGACCGCGACCAGCTGCAGGGGGTGATCGCCCATGAGTTCAGCCATATCCTCCACGGCGACATGCGGCTCAACCTGCGGCTGGTGGCGCTGCTCCACGGCATCCTGGTGATCGGCCTGATCGGTCGCATGCTGCTGCATGCCTCGGGCACCGGTCGTCGCCTGCGCTCGCGACGGGGCAGGGGTCATGTCGCGGTGCTGGGGCTGGGGGCGTCGCTGATGGTGATGGGCTACGCCGGCACCCTGTGCGGCAACCTGATCAAGGCCGCGGTGAGTCGCCAGCGCGAATTCCTGGCCGATGCCAGCGCCGTGCAATTCACCCGCAACCCCGAGGGCATCGGTGGGGCGCTGAAGGTGCTGGCCGCCCATCGCCTCGGCTCACGCCTGCTCGCCACCCATGCCGCGGAGTTCAGCCACCTCTTCTTCGGCAGCGGCGTGCGCTCCCTGTCGCGCCTGACCACCACCCATCCCCCGGTGGCGGCGCGGATTCGCCGCGTGTTGCCCCACTGGGACGGCAGCCTGCCGCCGGCCCCGGCGATCCGCTCGCCACGCCCCCGGCAGTCCAGTGCTTCTCCTCCCGGCGGGGCGCGAGGTGCCGAGACCCTGGCCTCGGGGGCGCTGGCCGCCGCGGTGGTGGCCAGCGTGGGTCGGCCGAGCGCCGAGGGTATCGCCCGCACCCGCCGTCGCCTCGGCGAGCTCGACGAGCGCCTGTTCGAGGCCGCCCATGAGCCCTTCGCCGCCCGGGCACTGGTCTACGGGATCCTGATGGGCGCCGACCCGCGCAGCCGACAGGGGCAGCGTGAGGCCCTGGAAGGCCAGGCGCTGCCCGAGGTGCTCGGCGAGCTCGAGTCCCTCGAGGTCCCGCTGGCAGGGCTGGCGCCCGGACAGCGCCTGCCGCTGATCGAGCTGGCGCTCCCGGCGCTGCGCCAGCTCTCCGCGGCCCAGCATGCCCGCTTCCAGGCCTGCCTGAGCCGGCTGATGGCGCTGGAGCTGCAAGCCGGTGCCCTGCAGTGGGCCCTGCACCGGCTGGTGGTCCAGGGCATCCAGGGGGAGCGGCGCGCCCGGCGCGACCGGCACCTGGCGGACCTGGCCGGGCCACTGTCGCTGCTGCTCTCGACGCTGGCGCGGGCCGGCCAGCAGGACGCGGGGCAGGCGCGGGTCGCCGTCGAGCGGCTCTCCTCGGTGCTGGGCGTGCCCCTGGACTTCGTCGCCGAGCCGGCCCTCGCCTCCGACCTCGACTGGGCCATGGCGCGGCTGGCGCGCCTGGTGCAGGCCGAGCGGGCCCCGCTGCTGGCGGCCATGAGCTGCTGCGTCGAGCATGATGGCCGGATCGACCCCGAGGAGGCGGAGCTGCTGAGCGCCGTTGCCTGGACCCTGGGGTGCCCGCTGCCGTCCACCGAGCGCACGGCTGGCCAGGCGGACGCCGGGACGGCATGATGATGGGATCGAAACCCGTCACCAGCCGGAGGACTCCGTGATGCTCACTCCCTTCCACCTGGCCGTTCAGGTCCGCGACCTGGCCGAGGCTCGCCGCTTCTATGGGGAACTGCTGGGCTGCCCGGAAGGGCGCTCCAGCGATGCCTGGGTCGACTTCAACCTCTATGGCCACCAGTTCGTCTGTCACCTGAACCCTGCGCTGGGGGAGAAGGGGGTCGACGACCACCGCAACCCGGTGGATGGCCACGGCGTGCCGGTGCCACACTTCGGGGTGGTACTGGAGATGGCCGACTGGGAGGCCCTGGTCGACCGCCTCACCGCGGCGGGGGTGCGCTTCGAGATCGAACCCTATATCCGCTTCCGTGGCGAGCCCGGCGAGCAGGCCACCATGTTCTTCCGCGACCCCAGCGGCAATGCCATCGAATTCAAGGCGTTCCGCGACATCGCCGGCCAGCTGTTTGCCACCTGAGGTGCCGCGCCGCCTTGCGAGAGCGGGGGTGCTCTGGTGCAATGTCGTCCCTTTCGTCAGGAGCAAGAGAATGGCAATGAAACCCTGGATGCCGCTGGTCGCGGCCATGGCGCTGGCCGTGGGGCTCGCCGGCTGCGGCAACGGTGACGACGAGCCTGCTCCGGCCGAGGTCGAGGAGACGCAGGAAGAGCCAGCTCAGCCGGCCGCGGAGACCGATCAGGAGCCGGTCACCGACGAGGCCGAGTCGCCCGCGGGGGATCAGCCTGACCAGATCGACGTCGAAGGTGAGGCGGGTGTCGAGGGTGAATCAGACGTCGAGGGTGAGGTGGACCTGGAGGCCGAGGGCGAGGTGGACGCCGAGGCCGAGACTCTGGGCGAGTCACCGGCCGATACCCTGGACGAGGACGCGGCCCTGCCCGGTGAGACGACCCGCTCCGATGTCGATGCGATCATCGAGGAGACGGAACGGCGCTTCGAGGAGGCCAGCCGCCAGATCGACGAGCAGTTCGAGAGTGCCGAGCAGGAGCCCATCGAGCTCGAGCCCATGGAGTCATCTCCCGCGTTCGAGTCGGATATCGATATCGACGAGTCGCCGGGCAGCGACCTGGACGAGCAGCAGGCGTTACCCGGGGAGAGCACCAGCTCGGAGATCGAGGCGATCCTCGAGGAGACCGAGAAGCGCTTCGAGGAGGCGAGTCGCAAGATCGACGAGCAGTTCGAGGAGGCCGAGCGCCAGGCCCCGGGTAGTTCGTCGGAACTCGATGCGCTCGAGCTCGAGGACAGCGACGACGCCGACAATTGACGCCTCGTCCCTCGCGGCCCGGAACGAAAAAGGCCCACCGTCTGGTGGGCCTTTCCCTGTGGCGACCGGGCGGCAGTGCCGACCGGTCGCTTCCGGCTCGACCGAGGATCAGTCGGCGGGCCGGATGTTGGAGGCCTGAAGGCCTTTCTTGCCCTGGGTCACCTCGAAGGTGACCTTCTGGCCGTCCTGCAGGGACTTGAAGCCTTCAGCCTGAATCTCGGAGAAGTGAGCGAACAGGTCATCACCGCCGTCGTCCGGAGAGATGAAGCCGTAGCCCTTGGTGTCGTTGAACCACTTGACAGTGCCAGTTGCCATCGTCGATTTCCTTAACTAGCTAAATAATGGTGCTGGGCCGGGCAGGGAGTGTCCTCGCCACAGACCCGTAATGCGTGGGCAAGGCAAGAAGGAAGTACGCACCGGGTGCATCGAAGGAATCGAAGTACAACTGACGACTTTTCTGCTTGCTGACCAACGCAGCGGATAGTGCAACAGCGCCAGGGTTGCGTCAACACGGTGGCACAGGGAGACTGGCGCTGCGCCCGCAAGGTCACTGTAGATGCAAAGCCTGTGAGCGTCCAGCCTCCATCCCGACCGTTTCACCCATGGAAGAGCGCCCCATGACCCATACCCGAATCGCCTCCCGGGACACGCACAGCAAGCTGATCGGCTACCTGCTGTGGCTGTTCGGTTTCCTCGGTGCCCATCGCTTCTACTACGGCAAGCCGGTGACCGGTACCATCTGGTTCTTCACCCTGGGGTTGCTGGGGGTCGGCTGGCTGATCGACCTCTTCCTGATCCCGTCCATGGACCGCCAGGCGGACCTGCGCTTCCAGGCCGGCCCCATCAACTACTCCCTGGCCTGGCTGCTGCTCACCTTCCTGGGGGTGTTCGGCATCCATCGCTTCTACCTCGGCAAGTGGTTGACCGGGCTGCTCTACCTGCTGACCTTCGGGCTCTTCGGCCTCGGTGTGCTCTACGACTTCTGGACCCTCAACGACCAGATTTCCGTGCGCCATGCCCGTCGCGGCATCTTCAACGGCTGATTGGCAATGACGGTTCACTGACGGTTGAGAGTGACCATGTTCTTCGATGCACAGTTCTGGCCCTTCCTGGTGGCCATCACCCTGCTGAGCATGAGCCCGGGGGTCGACACCCTGCTGGTGATCCGCAACACCGCCCGGGGCGGCTGGCGCGACGGCGTGGTGACAAGCCTGGCCATCTGCTGCGGGCTCTTCGTTCATGCGGCGGTCTCGGCCCTGGGCATCTCGCTGATCCTGCTGCAGTCGGCATGGGCCTTTGGCCTGCTCAAGCTGGCCGGTGCCGCCTACCTGGTGTGGCTGGGGGTCAACGGCCTGCGCTCGGCCCGGCGAGGCCAGGGGCTCCCCGTGGGTGGCGTGCAGGCCGATCGGCAGGTCGTGCCGCTGTGGCGCCCGCTGCGCGAGGGGCTGCTCTCCAACGTGCTCAACCCCAAGACGGTGGTCTTCTACATGGCCTTCCTTCCCCAGTTCATCGCGCCGGGGGATCCGGCCCTGGCCAAGTCGCTGTGGCTGGCCGGGGTGCACTTCGTGGTCGCCAACCTCTGGCAGGTGGCCATCGTGGCGATGGTGGGCAGTGCCGGTCGCTGGCTGGCGAGCCCGGCCTTCTCCCGCTGGCTCAATGGCATCACCGGTGCGGTGCTGGTGGGCTTCGGCATCAAGCTGGCCCTGACGCGCCAGCCGGGCTGAGGCAGAGTGGCGAAACGCAAGCGGCCCCAGGATCACCCGGGGCCGCTTGCGCTGGGAGCGCCGCGGGTGGCTCAGTTGCTGGCCAGCAACGAGCGGTCGTAGCGCACCGTCTTCTCCGCCGGGCTCAGCATCGAGACACCCTCGCTCTCGCCGCCCCGGGAGAGGCTCTCGAAGATCACTCGATAGGCGAGCACGGCCTGCACATAGTTGCGGGTCTCGCGGAAGGGGATGCTCTCGACGAAGAGGTCGAACTCTTCCGGCGCGTCGCGCAGCCAACGGTCGACCCGGCCGGGGCCGGCATTGTAGGCCGCCGCGGCGGCCAGGCGGTTGCCACTGTAGCGATCGATCAGCTCGCCCAGGTAGGTGCTGCCCAGGCGGATGTTCACCTCGGGGTCGAGGACGCCATAGGGGCCGGGGTCGCCGATCCCGAGGCGCCGGCCGAGTTGGGCCGCGGTGGCCGGCATCAGCTGCATCAGGCCGCGGGCACCGGCGGGGGAGAGGGCCACGGGGTTGTAGGCGCTCTCCCGTCGGGCGATGCCCATCAGCAGGTAGGGATCGACGCCGGCCTGCCCGCCCCAGTGCAGAAAGTCATCGCGATAGGCCTCGGGGAAGCGCCAGGCCAGGGCGTCCCACATCTGGCCGACGATGGTGGTCTGCACCAGCTCGGGTAGCCAGCCCCGCTGCGCCGCATAGTCGGCCAGGGCCCGGGCCTGCTCGGGGGTGCCACGGGCCACGGCCCGGTACCATTCGCTGTTGGCAAGGCCGGGCTCGTCGATCCGGCGCAGTGCCTCGGTACGCTGGACCGCCGGCCAGTCGGCGACCTCCCTGCGCGTGGCCGCGTCGAGCGCGTTGCGCTCCAGGTTCAGGGCGTAGGGGCGACCCAGGCGGTCGGCGGCGGCAAAGCCGAAGAAGTTTCGCTCGTCGGCCGCCGCGGCATAGGCCTCTTCCGCGGTGGCGGTATCGCCCTGCTGCTCCAGGGCCCGGCCCAGCCAGTACTGCCAGCGGGCCTCCCGGCGGGTCTCGTCGGGCATGCGATGCACCCAGTCGATGACCCCCGGCCAGTCCCGCTCGGCCAGGGCCCTGCGCACACGAAGCTCCAGCAGCTCGGCATCGCCGAGGCGTGCCACGACCTCGTCGCGCCAGCCACCGTGCTGGTCGACCTCGCGCACCATTGCATAGAAGGCCAGGTCACGCTCGATGGCGTCACGGTGTCGGGCCTCCAGCGAGAGGTGAGGGGAGACCTTGCGCCAGGCCTCCAGGGCCGCCTCGGTATCGGCGCGGGTGAAGCCGTGCATGGCCGCGGCGAACAGCGGCCCGCTGCCTCGGCAGCCCGGCCCCGCACAGGCCGGGACCTCGGTCACGGCCGCATAGTCCTTGCGCAGCCGGTCGAGGCTGGCCCTGGCGGATTGCCAGTCGGCCGTCAGCTGCCGGCCCAGGTAGTTCATCAGGCCGGTCTCGCCGGCCTGCCAGGCGAGCATCATGCGCTCCCAGATATGGGCCTGGCCGATCTCGCCCCGGGCTCGCAGGGTATCGAAGAGGGTGTCGCAGGCATCCGGCTGGGAGCGGCCGACGAGCCAGAGCTCGCGCCCCCCCCGGGCGGCGTCCTCCGGTGCGCGATCGAGCAGGGCGGTGTAGTAGTAGCACTGACGGGCGGTACCCTCGGGCACGCCATCGGCGACCGCCAGCAGGCTGGCCGGGCGCCCGGCGTGGCCGTACTTGGCAATGGCCTGGCCGCGCATCCAGTCGCTGAGCGGGGAGTCCTCGTGGCGCTCGATGAAGGCCAGCACCCGGTCGGGGTCCACCTCCGGCAGGCGCTGGCGCAGCCGGTGGTAGTCGACGTAGCCCGACAGGACATGACCCTCGATGGCGCCCAGGTCGACCTTTTCCCACTGGGCGTTGCGGGCGGCCTCCAGGGCCTCGCGCATGGCGCGGTCATCGGCCTGTCCGGTCAGGGGCAAGACGCACAGGGTGGCGGCGATCAGGGCCTTGCAGCGGCCGAATGACGGGGGCATATCGTGACCTCTTGCGGTTCGCGGTCGTCAAACTGCCATGGTGGCCGATGGCAGGGCACTTGAGTAGTGTCGCCGTTGCCCGACAGGCAGCGGCTGTCCGTGAGGGAGTGGATACCCTATCGTGTAGCGGTATTCCCGCCTGTCGGCAAGGAGAGCGAGATGGCCAGATTGCGTGGTGGCTTCCTGGTGGCGCGGCTGCGGCGTCGTGCCCGGGTGCTGGGCGATATTGGTCGCGCCCTGCGGCTGTTCCTGCCCATGACCCGCGACGTGCTGCTGAGGCGCTATCGCCCGGTGCCCTGGGGCGCCTTCCTGTGGATGCTGGCGGCCCTGGCGTACCTGGTCTCGCCGCTTGACCTGATACCCGACATGCTCTTGCTGCTGGGGCTGGTGGACGATGTGGTGATCGTCGGCTGGCTGCTGACCCGGGTCGACCGGCACCTGGCGGGCTATCGTGCCTGGCGGGAGCGCGGGACGGGGAGCACGCCACCTTCCGGCGAAGGTCGAGGCGACGATGAGTCACCGTCCTGATACGATCGTTTGAAATCCATGTTCCCCTGCTGCCGCCCGCGAGGCTCGGATGACCCACGGCCAGACCCCGAGCGACGCCGACTGGCGTCGCGCCCTGACGCGCTTCGTCACGGTGATCCCCCACACCCGCGAACTGGGCCTCGAGGTGCTCGAGGTCACCCCCGAGGCGACCATCATGTGCCTGCCCTGGTGCGAGGACCTGCTCGGCGATAGCGCCCGGGGCCTGGTGCACGGCGGGGTGCTGACCATGCTGCTGGATACCGTCTGCGGCTCGGCGGTGTTGCCGGCCCTGTCGGCCCCGGAGGTGTGCCCGACCCTGGACCTGCGGGTCGACCATTTCCGGCCGGCAGTGGCGGGGCGGGCCATCTTCGCCGAGGCGCGCGTGGTCCGGGTCACCGCCTCGGTGGTCTTCACCGAGGGCACCTTGTGGCAGGCGCAAGGCCTGCCGCTGGCACGGGGCATCGGCAACTTCGTCCGGCTGGGGCCGCGCAATACGCCCGAGGGCTTCGCCGAGGCGCTGTTCTTGGAGGAGGGCGATCATGCGTGAGGGCTTCGACGATGTCGAGTGGCTGGCGAGGACCCGCGCCGAGGGTGATGTCGAGGCCTGGCTGGCCCTGATCCCCTATGCCCGGCGCATCGGCGTCTCGGCGGTATCCGACCCGCAGGGGGAGGGCCTGCTGTTCCGCCTCGACCCCCGCGAGGGCAATGTCGGCAATGTCCTGCTGCCGGCGCTGCATGGCGGCGTGGTGGGCGCCTTCATGGAGACCGCGGCGACCCTGGACCTGATGCTCGCTACCCGCGCGCCGCGCCTGCCGCGCATCGTCGACATCTCCATCGACTACCTGCGCACCGCGCGGATGGTGCCGACCCTGGCCCGCTGCAGCCTGCTGCGCGAGGGGCGGCGCATGGGCAACGTGCGGGTCTGTGCCTGGCAGGAGAGCGAGGCGGTGCCGGTGGCCACCGCGCGGCTGCACTTCGTGCTCGGTGATCCCGCCGACGCGGGCGCTTGAAAAACCCCGACCGGGCCCCATATCGACGACAGTTCCGAACCGGTGGCCCTGCCACCATGGCATGTCGAAAGAGGGATCCAAGCCACATGACCACAGCCACGCATGAGGAAACCCTCGGCTTCCAGACCGAGGTCAAGCAGCTGCTGCACCTGATGATCCACTCCCTGTACTCCAACCGGGAGATCTTCCTGCGCGAGCTGATTTCCAACGGTGCCGATGCCTGCGACAAGCTGCGCTATCAGGCGCTGGACAACGACGCGCTCTACGAGGGCGACAGCGAGCTGCGCATCGAGATCGACCACGACGCCGAGGCGGGCACCGTGACCGTGCGCGACAACGGCATCGGCATGAGCCGCGACGAGGTGATCGAGAACCTGGGCACCATCGCGCGCTCCGGCACCGCCGAGTTCCTCAAGCAGCTCTCCGGCGAGCAGCAGAAGGATGCCCGGCTGATCGGCCAGTTCGGCGTGGGCTTCTACTCCGGCTTCATCGTCGCCGACGACATCACCGTGCGCACCCGCAAGGCGGGCAGCGACGGGGCCGCAGGCGTCGAATGGCACTCGAAGGGCGAGGGCGAGTTCACCGTCGCCGATATCGAGCGCGAGGCCCACGGCACCGAGATCGTGCTGCACCTCAAGGAGGATGCCCGGGAGTTCGCCGACGACTTCCGCCTGAAGAGCCTGGTGCGCAAGTATTCCGACCATATCGAGGTGCCGGTGCGCATGCCCAGGGTCGAGACCGCCCGCGACGAGGACGGCAACGAGATCGAGGGCAGCGAGACCACCACCTGGGAGACCGTCAACGAGGCCACCGCGCTGTGGGTGCGCCCCAAGGGCGAGATCTCCGGCGACGAGTACAAGGCCTTCTACAAGCACGTGGCCCACGACTTCAGCGACCCGCTGACCTGGAGCCACAACAAGGTCGAGGGCAAGCTCGAGTACGTAAGCCTGCTCTACGTGCCGGGCCGCGCGCCCTTCGACCTCTACGAGCGCGACGGCGCCCGGGGCGTGAAGCTCTACGTGCAGCGCGTCTTCATCATGGACGACGCCGAGCAGTTTCTGCCGCTCTACCTGCGCTTCATCAAGGGCGTGCTGGATACCCGCGACCTGTCGCTCAACGTCTCCCGCGAGCTGCTGCAGCAGGATCCCAAGGTCGAGAAGATCAAGTCCGCCCTCACCAGGCGCGCGCTGGACATGCTCAAGAAGCTGGCCAAGGACAAGGAGGCCTACCAGACCTTTTGGAACACCTTCGGCAGCGTGCTCAAGGAAGGGCCCGCGGAGGACTTCGCCAACCGCGAGAAGATTGCCGGCCTGCTGCGCTTCTCCTCTACCCATACCGACAGCGCCACCCAGGACCAGTCGCTGGCCGACTACGTCTCGCGCATGAAGGAGGGGCAGGAGAAGATCTACTATATCGTCGCCGACGGCTTCAATGCGGCCAAGTCGAGCCCGCACCTTGAGATCTTCCGCAAGAAGGGCATCGAGGTGCTGCTGCTCCACGACCGCATCGACGAGTGGCTGATGAGCCATCTCGACGAGTTCGAGGGCAAGCGCTTCGTCGACGTGGCCAAGGGCGAACTCGACCTCGGCGACGTCGAGGACGAGGAGGAGAAGAAGGCCCAGGAGGAGACCGCCAAGGCCAAGGAGGAGCTGGTCAAGCGCGTCAAGGCGGCGCTGGGTGACGAGGTCCAGGAGGTCAAGGTGACCCACCGCCTGACCGACTCGCCGGCCTGCGTGGTGCTGCCCGAGCACGAGATGGGCTTCCAGATGCGCCGCATCATGGAGGCCGCCGGGCAGTCATTGCCCGAGGTCAAGCCGATCCTCGAGCTCAACCCCGAGCATGCCCTGGTGGCGCGCCTCGAGGGCGTCGAGGGCGAGGGCTTCGAGGACCTGGCACGCATCCTGCTCGACCAGGCGATCATCGCCGAGGGCGGTCACCTCGACGATCCCGCCGCCTACGTCAAGCGCCTCAACGCCCTGCTGAGCGCCTGACAGCGCACGCCACTGGCCTCCACGACGCCACCTTCGGGTGGCGTCTTTGTGTCGGTTGCGGCAGGTGCCAAGTGGCAACGGGCACGATTCAGCAAGCGGCCTGCTGCGCTGCAGGAAGATTCTTTTCGGGGATATCAGGACCTTGCTTTGTGCTGCGATGCAGCAAAAACCTCGGCCCGGGCCTTGTGCCGAGGGGCCGCAAAAGGTAACACTGAGGAGATTGATTAAAACCACACTCTGACAAGCAAACGTAACAATCGTTGGCCACATGGGGGATCCATTGTGAAGATAGGCGCACCGAAGGAGAGTGCCCGGGGGGAAGCGCGTGTCGCGCTGACCCCCGAGAGCGCGAAGCAGATCCAGAAACTGGGACATGAATGCCTGATCGAGGCCGGGGCCGGGGTGGCCGCGGGCTTCAACGATGACGCCTACCGCGAGGCCGGGGTCACCGTCGTCGACGGGGCCGAGGCGCTCTGGACCGAGGCCGAGGTGGTCATCAAGGTCCGCGAACCCTCCGAGGAGGAGGCCCGCCGGCTGCGTGACGGCCAGACCCTGATCGCCTTCTTCTGGCCGGCCCAGAACGAGGCCCTGCTCGAGCTGTGCAAGGCCCAGGGGGCCACCGTCGTCGCCATGGACATGGTGCCGCGCATCTCGCGGGCGCAGAAGATGGATGCGCTCTCGTCGATGGCCAACATCGCCGGCTACCGGGCGGTGATCGAGGCGGGCAACAACTTCGGGCGCTTCTTCACCGGCCAGGTGACCGCCGCCGGCAAGGTGCCGCCGGCCAAGGTGCTGGTGATCGGCGCCGGCGTGGCGGGCCTCTCCGCCATCGGCACGGCCACCAGCCTGGGGGCTGTGGTGCGCGCCTTCGACGTGCGCCCCGAGGTGGCCGAGCAGATCGAGTCCATGGGCGCCGAATTCCTGTTCCTCGACTTCGACGAGAGCCAGGATGGCTCCGAGAGCGGCGGCTATGCCGCGCCCTCCAGTCCCGAGTTCCGCAAGAAGCAGCTCGAGTGCTTCCGCGAGCAGGCCCCGGACGTCGATATCGTGATCACCACGGCGCTGATCCCCGGCAAGCCGGCGCCCAAGCTGTGGCTGGAGGACATGGTCGAGGCCATGAAGCCCGGTTCGGTGATCGTCGACCTGGCGGCCGAGAAGGGCGGCAACTGCGACCTCACCAAGCCCGACGAGAAGGTGGTGACCGACAACGGCGTGACGGTCGTCGGCTACACCGACTTCCCCTCGCGCATGGCTACCCAGGCCTCGCTGCTCTATTCCACCAACATCCGTCACATGCTCACCGACCTCACCCCCGAGAAGGACGGCAAGGTCGTGCATGACATGGACGACGACGTGATCCGCGGCGCCACCGTGACCCACCAGGGCGAGGTCACCTTCCCGCCGCCGCCGCCCAAGGTCAAGGCCATCGCCGCGGCCAAGCCCAAGCCCAAGGAGAAGGAGCCGACGCCGGAGGAGAAGAAGGCCGCCGAGCTTGCCGCCTTCAAGGCGCAGACCAAGCGCCAGGTGACCCTGCTCGCCGTGGGCGGCGCGCTGATGCTGCTGCTCGGCCAGGTGGCCCCGGCCTCCTTCATGCAGCACTTCATCGTCTTCGTGCTGGCCTGCTTCGTCGGCTTCCAGGTGATCTGGGGCGTCAGCCACTCGCTGCACACGCCGCTGATGGCGGTGACCAACGCGATCTCCGGCATCATCATCCTCGGGGCGATCCTGCAGATCGGCTCCGGCAGCGTCGTCGTCGGCGTGCTTGCGGCGATCTCGGTGCTGATCGCGTCCATCAATATCGTGGGTGGCTTCCTGGTGACACGCCGGATGCTGGCCATGTTCCAGAAATCCTGAGCGGCGGAGACACGACATGTTGGGTCAAGGATTCGTATCTGCCGCGGCGATCGCGGCAAGTGTATTGTTCATCCTCTCGCTGGGTGGGCTGAGCAACCAGGAGAAGGCCAAGCGGGCCGTCTGGTACGGCATCGTCGGCATGGCCGTGGCGGTGTTCTTCACCGCCTTCGGGCCGGGCATCGGCGGCTACTGGTGGATGATCCCGATGATGATCATCGGGGCGGGCGTCGGCGTCTACGTGGCCGGCAAGGTCGACATGACCGAGATGCCGCAGCTGGTCGCCGCACTGCACAGCTTCGTCGGCCTGGCCGCGGTCTTCGTGGCCTGGAGCGCGGACCTGGAGCGGCGCCGGGTGATGGCGGCACGGGCCATGGACGCCTCCATGGAGGAGTTCTCGGCCTTCGCCGCCCTGGTGGCCACCAAGGCACCGGACGAGCTGCTGTTCCTGCAGGTCGAGGTGGTGCTGGGCATCTTCATCGGCGCGGTGACCTTCACCGGCTCGGTGATCGCCTTCGGCAAGCTGGCCGGCAAGGTCGACGGCAAGCCCAGGCAGCTCCCCGGCGGCCACATGCTCAACGCCGGTGCGGCGGCCCTGTCGCTGCTGCTGGCCATCCTCTACCTCAACGGGGCCGGCTTCTGGACCCTGCTGGTGCTGGCGGCGCTGGCCTTCTTCATCGGCTACCACCTGATCATGGGCATCGGCGGCGCCGACATGCCGGTGGTGGTGTCGATGCTCAACAGCTACTCCGGCTGGGCCGCGGCGGCCATCGGCTTCACGCTCTCCAATGACCTGCTGATCGTCACCGGCGCCCTGGTGGGCTCCTCCGGTGCCATCCTGTCGTACATCATGTGCAAGGCGATGAATCGCAACTTCATCAACGTCATCCTCGGCGGCTTCGGCGGCAGCCAGGGGCCGGCAGCGGAGATCGAGGGCGAGCAGGTGGCCATCGACGCCGGGGGCGTGGCCAGCGCCCTCAACGATGCCGACAGCGTGATCATCGTGCCGGGCTACGGCATGGCGGTGGCCCAGGCCCAGAACGCGGTCAGCGAGCTGACCCGCAAGCTGCGCGCCGCCGGCAAGAACGTGCGCTTCGGCATCCACCCGGTGGCCGGTCGCCTGCCGGGGCACATGAATGTGCTGCTCGCCGAGGCCAAGGTGCCCTACGACATCGTGCTGGAGATGGACGAGATCAACGACGACTTCGCCTCCACCGACGTGGTGATCGTCATCGGCTCCAACGACATCGTCAATCCGGCCGCCCAGGAGGACCCCAACAGCCCCATCGCCGGCATGCCGGTGCTCAAGGTCTGGGAGTCCAAGCAGGTGTTCGTCTGCAAGCGCGGCCAGGGGACCGGCTACTCCGGCATCGAGAACCCGCTGTTCTTCAAGGAGAACACGCGGATGTTCTACGGCGATGCCAGGTCGAGCATCGACTCGCTGCTGCACCTGATCGACTGAGCCGGGCAAGCCCGGGCCGCCTTGCCGGCCCGGGCCTTTCTCTACTCCGATACGCCCCTTCGCGGGGCGTTTTTTCGTTACACTCCCCACGTCCATCCAACTTTCCGGGGCGACCATGTCAGACCAACCCATGCGCGTGGCGGTGCTCGGCGGCGGCAGCTTCGGCACCGCCCTGGCCAGCATCGCCGCCGACAACGGCGCCAAGGTGCGCCAGTGGCTGCGCGACCCAGACCTGGCGGCACAGATCACCCGCGAGCACCGTAACGGCCGCTACCTGCCCGGCTACGCCATCAATGCCGCGGTGGTGGCCTCCACCGAGATGGCCGAGGTCCTCGAGGGCGCCGAGCTGGTGCTGGTGGCCATTCCCTCCAAGGCCTTTCGCGAGGTGGTGCGCCAGGCACGGCCCTTCCTGAGCGAGTCGCAGATCCTGGTCAGCACCACCAAGGGCATCCAGGAGGAGGGCTTCAAGCTGATGAGCCAGATCCTCGAGGAGGAGACCGGCTTTCCGCATATCGGCGTGATCTCCGGGCCCAACCTGGCCTCGGAGATCGCCGACAAGCAGCTCACCGCCACGGTGATCGCCAGCGACGACCCGGAGACCCGCACCCGCGTGCAGACCGCACTGGGCTGCGACTACTTCCGGGTCTATGCCAGCAACGACCGCTACGGGGTGGAGCTCGGCGGCGCGCTGAAGAACATCTACGCCATCGCCGCCGGCATGGCGGCGGCGCTGGGCATGGGCGAGAACACCCGCAGCATGCTGATGACCCGGGCGCTGGCCGAGATGAGCCGCTTCGCGGTGGATCAGGGGGCCAACCCCATGACCTTCCTGGGGCTCGCCGGGGTCGGCGACCTGATCGTCACCTGCTCCTCGGCGCTGTCACGCAACTACCGGGTGGGCCAGGCCCTGGGCGAGGGCAAGAGCCTGGACGAGGCGGTAGAGGCCCTGGGCCAGGTCGCCGAGGGGGTCAACACCGTGCGCCTGGTGCGCGACAAGGCCCACGAGGATGGCGTCTACATGCCGCTGGCCGAGGGTCTCTACCAGGTGCTGTTCAAGGGGGTGCCCGCCCGGGACATGGCGCGGCTGCTGATGCTCGGCGAGCAGAGCAGTGACGTGGAGTTCGTCCTGCCTCGCAAGGACGTGCAGCAGGATCGTCGCGACGGGGGCGAGCGCCATGGCTGAGCGGCTGCTGATCATGCGACACGGCGAGGCCGCGCCGGGCGGTCCCGACGCCGAGCGCGAGCTGACGCCGCGCGGCGAGGAAGAGGCGCGGCGCATGGGCCGCTGGCTCGCCGCCCGCGAGGAGCTGGACCTCCCGCGCCTGCGCCTGCTGGCCAGTCCCTACGTGCGGGCCCGGCAGTCGGCGGCGTGGATCGCCGAGCCCCTGGGGCTCGAGATCGAGACCCTGCCGATCATTACCCCCGACGACCCCCCGAGGCGGTGGTGGAGTGGCTGCTCGGCGAGCCCGAGGGCCGGCCCATGATGCTGGTCAGCCATATGCCGCTGGTCGCCGCCCTCACCGGGCTGCTGGTGGAGGGGCGGGGGGATCGTGGCCCCGGCTTCCCCACGGCAGCCGTGGCCGAGCTGGAGGCGGAGGTATGGGCAGCGGGCTGCGCCCGCCTGTGTGGCTTCACGAATCCCGTCGAGCTTAGATCAGACCGGCGGCCCTGAGCCCGAAGGCCCCCAGGGTGATCGTCAGGCTGGCCATCAGCGTGGTCAGGGCGATGATGGTGGCGGTGAGCGCGGCATTGCCGCCCATCGCCTTGGCCATCACGAAGGCCGCGGCGGCGGTAGGGCTGGCGAAGAACAGGAACATCACCCCGAGCTCGCGTCCCTCGAAGCCGACGGCCCAGGCGGCGCCGGTGGCCAGGGCCGGCAGGGTGACCATCTTCATCAGGCTGGCGCTGATCGCCAGCCGGCCCGAGTCACGGATCTCGCCAAGCGACAGGGTGGCGCCGATGCAGATCAGGGCCAGCGGCAGGGTCAGCGAGGCGAAGTAGTCGCCGGAGGTCATCAGCCAGCCGGGCAGGGGCACGTCCGCGGCCGCCACGGGGACGGCGGCGACCACCGCGAGGATCAGCGGGTTGGTGGCGATATGGCCGAGGATGCTGCGCCAGTCGGTATGCCGGCCCTCCTGGTAGCTGGCCAGGGCGATCACCGAGAAGGCGTTGTAGGTGAGGATCACCACCCCCAGCAGCAGGCCACCGGCGGACAACCCGTAGTCCCCGTACATGCCGGCGGCGAGCGCCAGGCCGACGATGCCGCAGTTTCCGCGGAAGGCGCCCTGGACATAGACGCCGCGCTCATCCCGGGGCACGCGCAGGATTGCCCACCCCCAGCTGAACAGGAAGCTGCCGAGGGTCGCCAGGGCGAAGGTGCCCAGCAGCGCCGGGTTGAGGGTGGCCGACAGGTCGGCACGGATGATGCTGAGGAAGATCAGCGTCGGCAGGGTGGCCTTGAAGACCAGCATCGAGGCGGTGGCGACGAAGGCCTGGTCGATCCAGCCGGCGCGCTTCAGGCCGAGACCGATGAACACCATGGCGAAGACCGGCAGGGTGATCTCCAGGGTCCGCAGGAAGAGGGTCGAGAGCTCCATGGGGGCCTGGCCTAGCGCGTCAGCCAGAAGCCGACGACGATGGCGGCCATCACGGTCACCAGGAACACGCGATTGCGGGTGCGGGTATCACGGACGGGCTTGCGGGGGTCTTCCACGAGGGGCTCCTGTCGATTGGCCTGTCGCCGCCGGGCGACTTGGCGGATCATGGTAATCCCGTTAGCCTGCTATCGCCAGAAGGGTGCCGGCCGGGCGCCCGCCAGCAGGAAGAGTCCATGAGCAGATCCGACCACGCCTCGCGTACCCCCCTCGTCTTTGCCCACGCCAATGGCTTCCCTGGGCAGAGCTACCGCAGCTTCCTGGCGCCGCTGGCCGAGCGCTTCGACCTGCACCCGCTGGATCGACTGGGCCATCATCCCGACTTCCCCGTCGGCCACAACTGGCTGGCCCTGCGCGACGAGCTGCTCGACCACCTGGCCCGCCTCCCGGGCCCGGTGGTCGGCGTGGGCCACTCCATGGGCGGCGTGCTGATGGCCATGGCCGCCGAGCATTCACCCGAGCGGTTCCACTGCGTGGTGATGCTCGACCCGCCGCTGATGCTGGGCCTGGAGGCCTGGGCCATGAAGGCGGCCAAGCGGCTGGGACTGGCCGACCGGGTGACCCCCGCGGGCCGTAGCCTGGGCCGCCGTGACAGCTGGCCCGACCGCCAGGCGATGTTCCACTACCTGCGCCGGCGGGGGCTCTTCCGGCGCTTTACCGAGGCCGCCCTGCACGACTATGTGGACGGGGGGACCCGCGAGCTGGATGACGGGCGCGTGGTGCTGCTCTACGACCCCGACATCGAGGTGCAGATCTTCCGTCACCTGCCGGACCACCTGGGCGACCTCCCCGGCCGGGTCAGGGTCCCCCTGGGCGTGCTGGCCGGCGCCGAGTCCGCCGCCTGGCGAAGCGTGGCGCAGAAGGCGCCGTCCAAGCCCATCTCGCCCGCCGTGGCCTGGCAAAGGCGCGTGACGTTGGCCGAGTGGCCG
>NZ_JAWSUJ010000044.1:0-2036 GCF_033549285.1 Halomonas sp. | reverse complement strand
TCGGCGGCGGCGCCTGGCGCGTCGGGGCGTGAGCGTGGCCCAGGTCCCGGGCGGGCACATGTTTCCCATGGAATACCCCGACCAGGCCCGCTCGGGCCTGCTGGCCATGCTCGACAAGCTGCTGGAGCCGTCGGCATGAGCGAGCCCCGTTCCCTGAGGCTGGCCGAGGGCCGCCTGGCGGCACTGGCCTGGGGCGATGACCGGGCCCCCACCTGGCTGGCGCTGCACGGCTGGCTGGACAATGCCGCCAGCTTCACGCGCCTGGCGCCCCGGCTGGTCGACGCCCTGGGCATCCGGGTGGTGGCCATCGACTTCGCCGGCCATGGCCTGTCACGACACCGCCAGGGCGACTATGCGCTCTGGGACTACTGCCACGACCTCCTCGATGCCTGCGACCACCTGGGCCTCGCGCGGGTGCCCCTGCTGGCCCACTCCATGGGGGCCGGGGTGGCCTGCCTGACGGCTGCCGCGCTGCCGGAGCGTGTCGAGACGCTGGTGCTGCTCGACGGCCTGGGGGCCCTGACCACCGAGGCCGTCGAGGCACCCGCCCAGCTGCGCAAGGGCCTGCTCGCCGATCGCCGCCCCCTCTCGCCGGCGCCGCGCTATCCTGATAGGGAAACCGCCGTGGCGGCACGGGTAACCGGCGGGGCGACGCCCATCGACGCCGAGACGGCACGCCCGCTGGTCTCGCGCAACCTCGAGGCACTGCCCGACGGCCATGTGCAGCTGCGCACCGATGCCCGCCTGTTGCGGCCCTCCCTGGTGCGCTTCTCTCCCGAGCAGGTGGGGGCCATGCTGGCATCGATCCGCAGCCCGTTGCTGCTGGTGGAGGGGGAGGCCGGCATCCTGGGCGAGCGGTCACGGGCACGCCAGGCCCGGGCGGCGGTGGCGAGGCTGACCCGCCGCGTGCTGCCGGGCGGTCATCACCTGCACCTGGAGCCGTCGGCGGTCGACGGGGTGGCGGAGGCCATCGTGGCGTGGCACGACGGCTGATGGTGGGAGCCGAGAGGGGAGACGCGTCATGAGCCAGCAGCGGAAAGCCGAGGATACACGGCAAAAGAGCGTGGCACTGGTGCTCGGCAGCGGGGGCGCCCGTGGCTATGCCCACATCGGGGTGATCGAGGAGCTCGAGGCGCGAGGCTATCGGGTGGTGGCGATCTCCGGCTGCTCCATGGGCGCCCTGGTGGGCGGCGTCTACGCGGCAGGGGAGCTCGCCGCCTACCGCGACTGGGTCTGCCGGCTGGACTACTTCGACGTGCTCAGGCTCGTCGATGTCACCTGGAGCCCCATGGGGGCCATGCGGGCCAACAAGGTGATGGGCAAGCTCGAGAGCCTGATCGGCGATACCCGCATCGAGGACCTGGCGATCCCCGTGACCACCGTGGCCACCGACCTGACCCGCCAGCGCGAGGTGTGGTTCCAGAGCGGCTCGCTGCTCGAGGCGATCCGCGCGTCCATCGCCGTGCCCGGGGTGATCACGCCGGTGCATCGCGGCGATCAGGTGCTGGTGGATGGCGGGCTGCTCAACCCGCTGCCGATCATCCCCACGGTGTCGGCCCAGGCGGACTTCGTGCTGGCAGTCAATGCCACCGCCCACAGCCCGCGCCCGGTGACCCTGGAGGAGCTGCTGCCCCCCGATGAGGCCGCCGAGGAGCAGGCGCGCGAGAAGTCACGGGACGCCGGAGGCGTCGACTTCGCCAGCTGGATCGACGGGGTCCGCGGCGCCACCCGTCGGCTCTTCGATGGCCTCGGCAATACCAACAACAGTACCAATACCACTGGCGGCAAGAGCGAGGTGGACGAGGCCCTGGAGCGCGGCCGTCGCGAGTGGGGACGCCTGGACATGGTGCTGGCCTCCTTCGACATCACCCAGGCGGCCCTGGCCAAGTACAAGGTGGCGGGCTACCCGCCGGATGTGCTGATCGAGGTGCCCAAGACGGTCTGTGGTGCCTACGAGTTCCACCGCGCCGAGGCGCTGATCAGCCTGGGCAGGCACCTGGCCGTGGAGGCGCTGGACCGCTTCGAGGGGCGGGTCC
>NZ_JAWSUJ010000043.1:0-34722 GCF_033549285.1 Halomonas sp. | reverse complement strand
GTGCTGCTGGGCGACATGCCGGACATCGCCCCGTCCACCCTGGCCTCGCTGGGCCGGGCGGCACGCCGGGACACGATCCTCCGTCCGGTCCACGGAGGGCGGCCTGGCCATCCGGTGCTGTTCGGCCGGACGCTATGGCCCGAGCTTGCAGCACTGCAGGGCGACCGGGGGGCTCGCGAAGTGGTGCGCCGGCATGTCTCGCGGCTTCACCTGATCCCTGTCAAGGACCCGGGTATTCACCGGGATGTGGACACGCCCGGTGATCTCCACTCCCGGCAGGGGACTGGCCGGCCCGCAAGGAACGGGTCGGGGGGCGAGCGAGGCGTGACGCCATGATCACCCTTCCCCCGGTGGCTCAGGGCTGGCGCGCCAGCACCCGCAGCCGCGACTCGAGCATGTCGCGGTCGAGATAGGTGCCCTGCAGGTGGCGTCCCCCGCTGTCGGGGTCGAAGGCGCCGCGGCCGTGCAGTGCGCGGCGGTTGTCGAAGGCGACCATCTCGCCCGGGGCCAGGCTGAACGCGAGTCGGTAGCGGGGCTCGTTCAGCAGCGTCCAGAAGCGGTGATAGGCGGCGTACCAGGCCTCGATGGTGTCTGACGGCAGGCGCAGGGTGTCGCGGATCCAGTTGTTGAAACGCACCTCCACCACGCGACCGTCAGCGTCGCAACTCAGGATCGGCGCACGCACGGCGATGTCCTGCTCCTCGTCCTGGAAGCGGAAGTCGATGGGCGTCTCGCTGAGCAGGCGAAAGGCCTCCGGGGCCTCGCGGCGCAGGGCCTCGGCGACCCGGTAGCCGTCGGCGAACAGTGACTCGCCGCCTTCGGCATCGTTCTCCAGGCAGTAGAGCAGCTGGATGTCCGGCGGCTGGCGCCAGTTCGGGAGGTCGGTGTGCAGTGCCAGGCCGATGGCGGTGTAGGCGGCGTTGTTGGGGTTGGGCGTGGAGCGGACATCGAAGCGGGCGCCGAAGTTGGTCGAGCGAAGCGGGCCGATGCGCCGGGCCAGGCGGCTCACCTCCTCGTCGGCCAGCGGCCCGTTGTCGAGCAGCACCAGGCCGTCGCGCAGCAAGGCCTCGAGCCAGGCCCGCTCGCCCTCGACGGAACCTGTGAAGGCGGCGTGGTCGACCCGCTCGGGGCGAAATCCCTCGGGCCAGGGGCGCGGCGCGGGTAGCGCCGTGGCCGCTTCCACGCCGGGGCGGCGCTGGTGGAGCCAGCCACCGTCGAAGCGGCTCTCGTGGCCGTCCTCCCATACCAGGTGCAGGTGGCCGGCCTCGACGCGAGCCTCCCGTGGGCGGGCGATGGCCGGCAGCGGCAGGACGAGGCGCTCGCGGGTCTGTGGATGGCGGCAGGCGCGGCAGGGACAGTGGTCGCGCAGCCAGAGCCAGGGCAGGCGGGCCTGCTCGCCATCCTCCCAGGCCAGGCGGATGCCGGTCTCGTCGGCCCGGCCATCGCGCAGCCGCGGGGCCTCGGCGTAGGGGGTGAGCTCGTGCATCTCCACCGGCGCGGCGGTGGCGGCGTGGGGGGCAGTGGCGTCCATCCGGTCCTCCTCTGGCATGTCGGGCATCGGGGGTACCGAGGGTGACGACTGGCCGGGTGGCTGACAAACGATTAATCTGGCCCCTATGACCAAGCAGAGCTTATGGGTGGCTATTTCATGAGTGCCTTGCCTCCGCTGACCTGGCTGCAGGCCTTCGAGGCAGCCGCGCGCACCCTGAGCTTCACGGCCGCCGGCCGCGAGCTGGGGGTGACCCAGGCGGCCATCAGCCAGCGCATCCGGCTGCTCGAGGACCGCCTGGGGCAGAAGCTCTTCGTGCGTCACCCGCGAAGCCTCACGCTCACGCCGGCGGGCCAGGCCTGGCTGCCCAGCATCCACGAGGGGTTCGCGCGCATCGGTGAGGGTACCCGCGAGGTGTTCGGCAGCGCACCGGCACGCTCGGTCACGCTGCGCACCACGCCGGTCATCCAGCAGAACTGGCTGGCGCCCCGGCTGCTGGCCTTCCATCGTGCCCATCCGGCGATCGCCGTGCGCCTGGTCAGTGCCATCTGGTCCGACGAGTTCGGCCCCGAGGGGGCGGATATCGAGATCCGCTACGGACGCGGTGGCTGGTCGGGCATGGAGGCGCTGTCGCTGGGTCGTGAAAGCCTGCTGCCGGTGTGTGCCCCGGCGTTGGCCCAAGGCCTGGTGGCACCCGATGACCTGGCGGGGGTGACGCTGCTGCATGCGGCGGGCTTCGCCGTGGGCTGGCCGAGCTGGCTGGAGCGGGCCGGGCTGGCCGGCCTCGAGTCACGCTCTCCGGCGCTGACCTGCGACAACCAGGTCATGACCTTGGCCCTGGCTGCCCAGGGCGGTGGGGTGGCGCTGGCCCATCGCCGCCTCTTCGAGGCGCGTGATGACCTGGTCGCGCCATTTGCCCTCGCCGTGCCCACCGAGGAGCGCTTCTGGCTGGTGCGCCCGTCCCGCGGCCAGCGTCAGGAGGAGGCGTCGCTGCTGTGGTCGTGGCTCTGCCGCGAGGTGGATGCCGAGCCGGGGTGAGCCGCCGGGGGGCAGCGTGTCAGGGGATCCTGGCGGAAGTAACGCGCTAGCAGCTCATGGAGCTCGGGATAGGCGGCGTGCAGCACGTCCGGGGCCGTGAAGAAGTGCTCGCAGCAGACCGCGAAGCACTCGCCGGGATGGGTCGCCGCGTAGTCGTCGATGGGCGTCGGCTCGCCGTGCGCCAGGCGCGACTGAAGGTCCTCCCAGACGCCCGTGAAGACCCGGTGCCACTCCCTCGGGTCGATCTCCCGGGGCAGCGGCGGAAAGCCGTCCACATCCAGGGAATTGCCCAGGTCGAGCTTGTGGGCCAGCTCGTGGATCAGCACGTTGAAGCCCGAGAAGTCGCCGCTCTCCATCAGGTCGGGAAAGGAGACCACCACCGGCCCCTGGGAGGAGGTCTCGCCGGCGCGCTCGTCGACGTACTCGTGGACCACGCCGGCCTCGTCCATCTCCTCCACCCGGCGCCGGAAGGCCTCGGGCAGGATCAGGATCTCGTGGACGTTGGCGAAGGCCTCGCGGTGCTCGTCCTCCTCCCAGCCCAGGGTCAGCAGGCAGGCCTGGGCCGCCAGGGCCAGCCGGGCGGGCGGGTCGAAGTCGGTGGTCTCGGCGAGCTCCGGGTGCAGGCTCAGGCGCTTGTCGTGCACGAACCGCCAGGCGCGCCGGCCGAGCCGTTCGGCCAGCTCGTCGGGCAGGGCGGCGAGCAGTGGCAGTCGTTCCCGGGCCTCGCGCCAGGTCGCCTCGGGAAAGGGGTGACGCTCTTCGAAGCGCCGCCCCCCCAGGCGCAGCAGCCGGCCGAGCATGGCGTCAGCTCTCCTCCAGGTTGGCCCCGGACTTCCAGGACCAGTCCCGCCAGCGCAGGTCGAAGAGGTCCTTGCGGCGGTCCTTGAGGTTGGTCACCGAGCCCTCGGCGCGCACCACGGTCAGGCGGGTCAGGTCGAGGTCCGAGAACATGATCATCTCGGTGTTGGGCGTGGTCTCGGAGAGCACGGCATCGTGGGGGAAGGCGAAGTCCGAGGGCGAGAAGACCGACGACTGGGCGTACTGGATCTCCATGTTCTCGATGGAGGGCACGTTGCCGACGCTGCCGCACAGCACCACGTAACACTCGTTCTCGATGGCACGGGCCTGGGCGCAGTGGCGCACCCGCAGGTAGCCGTTCTTGGTGTCGGTCCAGAAGGGCACGAAGAGGATGTCCATCTCCTGGTCGGCGAGCAGACGCGAGAGCTCGGGAAATTCCACGTCGTAGCAGATCTGGATGCCCACCCGGCCGGCATCGGTCTGGAACACCAGCAGTTCGTCGCCGCCCTCGATCACCCAGTCGCGGCGCTCCTGGGGCGTGATGTGAAGCTTGGCCTGGCGCTCGATGGTGCCGTCGCGATGACACAGGTAGGCGATGTTGTAGAGGAGGTCGTCCTCGCCCAGCTCGATCATCGAGCCGGCGATGATGTTGATGTTGTAGGAGACCGCCATGCGCGACAGCTCGGTCTTGAACTGCTCGGTGAAGCCGGCCAGGAAGCGGATGGCGGCCATCTGGTCCTGCTGGGCGGCGCGGTCCTGCAGCCCCATCAGCGGGGCGTTGAACAGCTCCGGGAAGACCGCGAAGTCGCTCTGGTAGTCGGCCAGGGCATCGACGAAGTACTCCACCTGCTGCAGCACCGACTCCACCGAGTCGAACTCGCGCATCTGCCACTGCACGGCGCCGACGCGCACCTGGGTGGGGCGGTTCTCCAGCACCCGTTCCGCCGGCTCGAAGAGGATATTGTTCCATTCCAGCAGGGTGGCATAGCCCTGGGACTTCTCGTCCTCCGGCAGGTACTTGCGCAGCAGCCGCTTGACCTGGAAGTCGTTGGCCAGCTGGAAGGAGAGGATGGGATCGTGGATCTCCTTACGCGCCACCTTGTCGAGGTACTCGGCCGGGGAGAGCTCGTGGGCGTGTTCGTGGTACTGGGGGATGCGCCCGCCGGCCAGGATCGCCCTGAGGTTCATGGAGCGGCACAGCTCCTTGCGCGCCTCGTAGAGGCGCCGTCCCAGGCGGTAGCCGCGATAATCCGGATGGATCAGCACGTCGAGCCCGTACATGGCGTCGCCATCAGGGTCGTTGAGGATGGTCTCGCGCTTGCCGATCAGGTCATCGTACTTGTGGGGGTTGGAGAAGGTGTCGTAGTCGACAAGCGCGGTCAGGGCCACGCCGACGATGGTCTCGTCATCCTCGATGACGATCTGCCCGTCGGGGAACTCCTTGATCAGCTTGTCGATGGTAGGCCTGGGCCAGGCGCCGCCGATGTCGTCGTAGACCCGGTCCATCAGCGCCTGGAGCTGCGGGTAGTCGTCCGGGGTGAGGTTGCGCAGGTTGAGGTGCAGGTCGTCGAGGGACATGGGGCGTCCTTCCTTCGGGTCAGGGGGCAGTCTCGCCGCAGTCTATCATGCTCAGCGCGGGCCCCGGTCGAGGCGCGTCGCGCGTGCCGTGAGCCGCCCCAGCGGCCGGGTGAGGGTCTGGGCCATGACCACCCCCGCCAGCACCAGGGCCCCGCCGGTCAGGTGGAACAGCGCGACCCGCTCGCCGAGGAAGGCCATGGCGATCAGGGCACTGAACACCGGCATCAGGTTGATGAAGATGCTGGCCTGGCTGGCGCCGATCTGGCGGATGGCCCGCATCCACAGGAAGGTGGTGATGATCGAGGCGGGGATCCCCGCATAGAGGATCAGCCAGACGTTGTGACCGTCCACCGGCGTCATGGGGCCGATCAGGTAGCCGGGCAGCAGGAAGAGGGTGGCGAAGGCCGCCTGGAGGTAGAGCACCACCCAGGGCGGCATGTCCAGGGGCCAGCGCTTGAGCATCACCCCGTAGAGCGCGTAGCAGGTGGCGGCCACCACCATCAGCAGGTCACCGAGGGCCACCTCGAGCTCGAGCAGCGACCGCGGGTCGCCATGCCCCAGCAGCACCGACACCCCGGCCAGGGCCAGCACCCCGCCCAGGGTGCCGCCGAGGCTCGGTGGCTCGCGCAGGATCAGCGCGCTGAGCAGCACGGTCAGCAGCGGCACCATGGCCGCCAGGATGCCCATGTTGGTGGCCGAGGTGGTCTCGGCGGCCACATAGGCCAGCCCCTGCCACATGGCCATGCCCAGCAGCCCCAGCAGGGCGAGCTTCGGCCAGTGGCGGCGGATGGCGTCGCGATGGCGCCAGGCAACGGGCAGCACGAAGGGGGTCAGCACCGCCAGCGCCAGCACCCAGCGCAGGAAGGCGATGCTGCTCGGGGCGATGCTGCCCACGGTGAGCTGGTTGATGGTCATGTTGCCCGACCAGATCAGCACGGCGCCCAGCGGGGGCAGGAAGGTGAGCAGTGGCATGGCATCCTCGGTACGTTGAACCCCGGCCTGATGCTGGCGAAGGCCGGAAAGGAGGCATGATAGTGCGATGAGCCCCATATCCCAACGTCACTCCATCGTGATGCCGGTGATGTGCTGCACACCATCGAGGCGCTGAACGGGGAACTGCGTCGACGGCCTTGATGGCCTTCCATTCCCGAAAAAGCGTGAGCCCCGAATTCTCGGGGCTCACGAGATCCTGCCGGCTGGCATGAGGAGCCGGCCCTACATCATGCCCAGTTTCTCCTTGGCCTCTTCCAGCAGGGCCACCGACTCGTCGTGGTCGCCGGCCTTGTGGGCTTCCTCTCCGCGGGCCCGGAGGTCGCGGACCTCCTCGAGAGTGGCCTCGTCGAGCTCGGCAACAGCCGCATCGTCCTGCAGGGCCTTGTCGATCTCGCCCATCAGGGACGGGCACATGCTGGCCCAGGCGGACGCCGTGAAAAGCATGACCGCCAGGGCGGTGAAGAGCTTCTTGATCATCTCGGTAGCCTCCCGACATGGGGTGGGGGGATGGCCGTGGTCGGCTCGCGATTCGGCCTTGCGGCGCAGGGCTCATGCTGGCCGGTCACGGACACTGCTCAGTGTAGTGCGCCGCGGCCGGTCCTGCCGGCAGTCTACCCGGCCGTTGTTGATCGTGAAGAGACACCACTTGTGGTCTCGGTAAATTGCCGCTTAGCTCAAGGAGCGGGATGAAACGACACCCCTGACCACTTGCAAGGAGTCTGCGCATGATCAAGTTGCTGGCCATCCTGGCCCTTTACCTGCTGGCGATGACGGCTGTCGCCCAGGAGTCCTCGGGAACATCGGGTAGCGAGAAGAGCCCGGATGCCGCCGACCAGCGAATGGAGGAGCATCTCGAGAAGGCCGAGTCGGACGAGCGGGGTACCAAGGAGGCGCCGGGAGGCGGGGCCGAGCCGACGGAGAACTGGTTCGGTTGCCCCCCCGCGGAAGGGGAAGAAGCGGAAGGAGATCAGCAGGAGGAGTGCGAGGAGCAGCGTGATGAAACGGCCGAGGAGGAAGGGGCGTCCTGAGGGACAGGGCGCTTCCGACCGCAAGTGGGGCACGTCAGCGCAGCTGGCTGTCCTTGCTGCCGCGGCGGTTGTAGCCGCTGTGCCCCGAGGGACGCTTGTCACGCTCGGCCTGGCAGGTGACGCAGAAGCGCACCCCCCTGATCGCCTCGCGGCGCGCCTGGGGGATGGGTTCCCCGCACTCGTCGCAGTGCTCGGCGCTCTCGCCCTCCGGTAACTGCCGACGCGAACGTGCCAGGGCATCCTCGACGGTGCTGTCGATCTGTTCCTGGACGGCACCATCCTTCGACCATCCTCCCGCCATCGGCTCCTCCTGTGCGACTGAGGCCTCGGCCTGACCGGGTATCGTGTCAGTCTGGACCACTCCCGGGGCGAGTGCCATGGCCCACGAGCGTGGGGCGGGACTGCCATCGGGAAGGCCCCGCACAAGCGGGGCCTGGTCGTGGGCAGAGCGCGAGGCGTTCAGCCGATGGCGGCGACGCCGGCCTTGGCGACCTGGACGTCCTGGTCCGGCTTGACGCCGGAGATGCCGACGCTGCCGGCCACCTGGCCATCGACGAGCACCGGGACGCCGCCGGCCAGCAGGGCCTGCATGGGGGCCGTCACGAAGGCGGTCCGGCCGTTGTTGATCATGTCCTCGAAGACCTGGGTCTCCTTGCGCCCGATGGCGGCGTTGCGCGCCTTCTCGGTGGCGACGTCGGCGCTGAAGGGCGGGGCACCGTCGAGGCGGCGCAGGCCGAGCAGGTGGCCGCCATCGTCCGCCACTGCCACGGTCACGGCCCAGCCGTTGGCCTGGGCTTCCTGCTGGGCGGCATCGAGGATGGCGTTGACGTCATCCAGGGTCAGTACGGGCTTGGTGTTCATCAGTAGGATTCCTTTAATTGAGTGAAGCTATAACGGATTGCAAGACTCGGGGCTGCCTCGTCGGCAAGCCTGCGGGGAGGCGCTGTGAATACATCCTTGTACGCTACCGACGCCATCCATGGCGTAGGACCTCCCCTTCGGCTTGCCACCGACGCCCCTCGCGATCAGTTCGAGGTGAGCATCATGCCAGTGCCTCGTCGACGATCTCGATCCAGTGCCTCACCGGAGTGCGGTTGGCGCCGGCCAGGTGGGTCTGGCAGCTGAATGATTGAGCGCCGTGACGATCGTTCATGCCAGTGCCTCGTCGACGATCTCGATCCAGTGCCTCACCGGGGTGCGGTTGGCCCCGGCCAGGTGGGTCTGGCAGCCGATATTGGCCGTGACGATCACCTCCGGGTTGCCGGCCTCGAGGTTGTCGAGCTTGTTGTCGCGCAGCTGGGTGGCAAGTTCCGGTTGGGTGACGGAGTAGGTGCCCGCCGAGCCGCAGCAGAGGTGGGCGTCCTGCACCGGGGTAAGGGCGAAGCCGAGCCGGCCGAGCACCTGGTCCACGGCGCCGCCGAGCTTCTGGGCGTGCTGGAGGGTGCAGGGGCAGTGGAAGGCGAGCCGGCGGCGCTCCTTCACCTCGAGGCCGGTGAGATCCTCGTCGCGCAGCACCTCCACGAGGTCCTTGGCGAGCGCGCTGATGCGCTCGGCCTTGTGGGCATAGTCGGGGTCGTCGGCGAGCATCTCCCCGTACTCCTTGACGAAGGCGCCGCAGCCGCTGGCGGTCTGCACGATGGCTTCGCAGCCGGCCTCCACGTGGGGCCACCAGGCGTCGATGTTGGCGCGCATGCGGGCCCGCCCGGCCTCCTGGGCGTTGAGGTGGAAGTCGATGGCACCGCAGCAGCCGGCCTCGGGGGCCGGGATCAGGCCGATCCCCAGGCGGTCCAGTACCCGGGCGGTGGCGGCATTGGTATTGGGCGAGAGCCCGGGCTGCACGCAGCCCTCGAGAATGAGCATCTGGCGCGCGTGTCGCTTGCCCTCGGGGCGAGCGCCCGCATCCACCGGCGCCGGGGGCATCTTGTCCCTGAGGGTGCCCGGCACCAGCGGCCGGAAGGTCTGGCCCAGCTTGAGCAGCGCCTTGAAGCGCGCGGGCTCCACCAGCGCCTTGCGCAGCCCGTAGCGCAGCGTGCGCTCGGGCAGCGAGCGGGGCACGCGCCGCTCGATCTCGGCACGGCCGATATTGACCAGCTTGTGGTACTCCACCCCGGAGGGGCAGGTGGTCTCGCAGTTGAGACAGGTGAGACAGCGGTCGAGGTGCAGCCGCGTCTCCTCGGTCACCTGGGTGTCGTCCTCCGGGCTCTCGAGCATCTCCTTCATCAGGTAGATGCGCCCGCGGGGGCCGTCACGCTCGTCGCCCAGCAGCTGGTAGGTGGGGCAGGTGGCATTGCAGAAGCCGCAGTGCACGCAGCTGCGCAGGACGCGGTCGGCCTCGCGGATATGGGGCTTCTTGAGGTCTTCCTCGGTAAAGTGCGTCTGCATCTCAGAGCTCCGCGTAGAGTCGGCCCGGGTTGAAGATGCCCTTCGGGTCCAGCTGGGCTTTCAGGTTTCGATGGTACTTCGCCACCACCGGTTCCAGCGGCATGAAGGGGTCGGGCTGGCCCGGTCCCTCGCGGGACCCCAGGCAGGTGGCGTGGCCGCCGGCGCGGGCGCAGGCCTCGCGGATGGTGTCGGCGTCCAGGTCGCTGCGCAGCCAGCGCTGGGTGCCGGCCCAGTCGTGGAGCAGGTCCGCTTCCTGGACGCCGGCAAGCGCCAGCGAAGGCGTGTTGTGGGGCAGCGAGAGGCGCCACAGGGCGCGGGTGTCATCGCGGGAGAAGAACTCCAGCGTCTGCTCGCGAAGCGCCGTCCAGAACTCCGCGTCCAGCTCGTCGCCGCCGAGGCGCTCGCGGGTGGCAGCGACCGAGCTGGGCCCTCCTTCCAGGCGCAGGTGCAGGGCGCCGGCGTGCCAGGCGGCGGCGGTGATGGGCAGCGGGTGGCGCCCCCACTCGGCGAGCCTCGCCTGGGCGTCGGCCAGCGGCATCTCGAGGCGCAGGCTGTGGCTGGCGCCGGGCCTGGGCAGCACCTTGAGCGAGACCTCGGTGATCAGCCCCAGGGTCCCCTGGGCGCCCACCATCAGCCGCGACAGGTCGTACCCGGCGACGTTCTTCATCACCTCGCCGCCAAAGCGCTGCTGGTGTCCCTCGTGGGTGATCACCCGGGTGCCCAGCACGAAGTCGCGCACGCTGCCGGCCCAGGGCCGGCGGGGGCCGGAGAGGCCGGTGGCGACCATGCCGCCCACGGTGGCGTCGGCGCCGAAGTGGGGCGGCTCGCAGCCGAGCATCTGGCCGTTGTCGGCCAGGGTGGCCTCGAGCTCGGCCAGCGGCGTGCCGCTGCGCACCGAGACGATCAGCTCCACCGGGTCGTAGTAGGTGATCCCGCGGTGCTCGCGGGTGGACAGGGTCTCGCCGTCGACGGGGCGGCCGTAGAAGGCCTTGGTGTCACCGCCGACGATGCGCAGCGGGCTGCCCTCGGCCGTGGCCCGGCGAACGCGTTCGGCGAGCGCCTCGCTGGTGTCCTGGTCGGTCGGTTGGGGGCGTGTCTCCACCATGGGGAATCCTCAGAATCGGGGCAGCTCGGGGTGCGGGAGCTCGTTGTTGTGCACATGCATGGCACCGAACTCGGCGCAGCGAGCGAGGGTCGGGATGTTCTTGCCCGGGTTGAGCAGGCGGTCGGGGTCGAAGGTCGCCTTGACTGCATGGAAGGTGGCCAGTTCGCCCGGGTTGAACTGGGCGCACATCTGGTTGATCTTCTCGCGGCCCACGCCGTGCTCGCCGGTGATCGAGCCGCCGACCTCGACGCACAGCTCGAGGATCTTGCCGCCGAGTTCCTCGGCCTGCTCCAGCTCGCCCGGGCGGTTGGCATCGAAGAGGATCAGCGGGTGCATGTTGCCGTCGCCGGCATGGAAGACGTTGGCGACCCGCAGGCCATACTCCTCGGAGAAGTCGGCGATGCCCTTCAGCACCCGCGGCAGCTCGCGGCGCGGGATGGTGCCGTCCATGCAGTAGTAGTCCGGGGACATGCGGCCCACCGCCGGGAAGGCGTTCTTGCGCCCCGCCCAGAAGGTGGCGCGCTCGGCCTCGTCGCGGGCTTGCTGGATGCCGGTGGCCCCGGCCTTCTCGAGCACCGCGCGCACGGTGGCGCAGTCGTCGTCGACGTCGGCCTCCACCCCGTCCAGCTCGCAGAGCAGGATGGCCTCGGCCTCCACCGGATAGCCGGCCTTGACGAAGTCCTCGGCGGCGCGGATGGCGAGCTTGTCCATCATCTCGAGCCCACCGGGGATGATGCCCGCGGCGATGATGTCGCCCACCGCCCGGCCGGCCTTCTCGACGTCGTCGAAGCTGGCCATCAGCACCTTGGCGGTCTCGGGCTTGGGCAGCAGCTTGACGGTGATCTCGGTGACCACGCCGAGCATGCCCTCGGAGCCGGTGAACAGGGCCAGCAGGTCGAGGCCCGGGGCGTCCAGCGCCTCGCTGCCGAGCGTCATGCGCTCGCCCTCGATGGTGATCACCTCCACCTTCATGACGTTGTGCACGGTCAGCCCGTACTTCAGGCAGTGCACGCCTCCGGCATTCTCGGCCACGTTGCCGCCGATGGAGCAGGCGATCTGCGAGGAGGGGTCCGGCGCATAGTAGAGGCCGTAGGGGGCCGCCGCCTCGGAGATCGCCAGGTTGCGCACGCCGGGCTGGAGCCGGGCGATGCGGGCGTCCGGGTCCACGTCGAGGATGCGGTTGAAGCGCGACATCACCAGCAGCACCCCCTTCTCCAGGGGCAGGGCACCGCCGGAGAGGCCGGTGCCGGCCCCGCGGGTCACCACCGGCACGCCCAGGGCGCGGCAGCGCTTCATCAGCGTCTCGACCTGCTCGAGGGTCTCGGGCAGGGCGACCAGCATGGGCAGCACGCGGTAGGCGGAGAGGCCGTCACACTCGAAGGGGCGCAGGTCCTCCTCGCGGTGCAGCAGGGTGAGCCCGGGCGCGGCCTGCTGCAGGTCGGCCAGGACGTCGGCCTTGTCGATGTCCGGCAGCTCGCCGTCGAGCCGCTCGTCATAGAGGATGTTCATGTGGCTTCCTCGCTGGATGGCCCATGACCCGCGCGGGCCGGGCAGGTGTCCGGTGGTGGCCTTCAATCTGTGCCTTCTTGACGGGCCTGTCCAGTCTCTGGTTCGCTGGTCAGACCAGTTGTGAGTATGATTCTGGAAAGGTTTTCCAAGCTACACCCTCGCGCCGCGTGAGGATATCCCCGGAGGAGACGGTCATGCCCCGCTACCATGATGAGCTGGTCACCACCTCGCGCACGCCCGATGCCATCGCGGCCCGGCTCGAGGAGCTGATTCTCGACGGCGTGTTCCGCCCGGGCCAGCTGCTGCCCTCCGAGCGTCGCCTGAGTGAGCGGCTGCAGGTCTCCCGTGCCTCCCTGAGGGAGGCGCTCAGGACGCTGCGCAGCAAGGGCGTGATCGTCACCCGGCAGGGGCGGGGCTCGGTGGTGGCCGAGCTGGTCACGGCGGCCCAGGACACGCCGCTGATGCATCTCTTCCGCGACCACCCGCGGACGCTGTTCGACCTGCTGGAGGTTCGGGCCCTGCTCGAGGGGGAGTCGGCCAGCCTGGCGGCCAGCCGGGGCACGCCCTCCGACCGGGTGCTGATCACCCGCCGCTATCAGGCGATGGTCGACTATGTGGAGAGCGCCGAGTCGGTCGACGTCGAGCGCCTGGCGCGGCTCGACCACGGCTTCCACCTGGCCATCTGCCAGGCCTCCCACAACCCGGTGCTGGTGCACACCCTGCAGAGCCTGACCGACCTGCTGCTGAGCTCGGTGTTCGCCTCGGTGAAGAACCTCTATCACCGCCCGAGCTCCCGCGAGATGATCAATCGCCAGCATGCGCGGCTCTATCGCGCGGTGATCGAGGGCAAGCCGGTCCTCGCCCGGCGTGTCGCCCTGGAGCACCTCTCCGGGGTGGGCGAGCAGCTGCGCGAGATCGAGGCGGAGGACCAGCGGCTGGAGCGCTCGGCCATGCGCCTCGAGGGCTGGGGGTAGGGGTCAGGAGGTGGCGACGTCGAGGGCGCTCTCGTCCTCGACCACGCCGGCGAGGGAGGCCACCTCGAGCTTGTTGCAGAGATGGTCGCGCAGGATCTGGCCCAGTCGCCTCCCGTCGCGCGCCTCCAGGGCGAGGATCATGTGCTCGTGGTCCTGGACGGCCTTGCGCCAGAAGTCGTCGGTCATCTTCTTTGAGTAGCGGACCCGCTTCACCCGCTGGTTGAGGTTGCTGTAGGTCTCCTGCAGTACCTCGTTCCCCGAGGCGGCCAGGATCCCCTCGTGGATGCGCTGGTTGACCCGGAAGTAGTCCGGCAGGTTGCGTTCGCGATAGTGCCGCAGCATCTCGTCATGCAGCGCACGGATGTCCCGGATCCCCTCGTCGCTGATGTTCTGGCAGGCGAGCTCGCCGGAGAGCCCCTCCAGGGCTCCCATCAGGTCGTAGGTGTCCTTCACCATCTTCAGGGTCAGGCGAACCACCCGGGCGCCGCGGTTGGTCAGCAGCTCGACCAGGCCCTCGGAGGCGAGGACCTTCAGCGCCTCGCGAAGCGGCGTGCGAGAGACCCCGAACCGCTCGCAGAGCTGCTTCTCGGATATCCGCTCGCCGGGAGCGAGGTCCCCCTGCTCGATGAGCTCCTGGACGCGGTCGGCCACATCCAGGTAGAGGCTGCGCTGCTGGATCTTGCTCATGGCATGGGTCCCTCGAGGCAATGGCGTCCTGATGGTTGCAGTCGGGGTGACGGCCGCGTCGCCGGCCGGGGCACCCCGGGGAGAGATGGGCCAGGCTGGCATTCCGTCACGAAAGGTATTATGAATTCAAAATGCAGCCAATATCCACCTCGACCATCATCAGGAGTCTTCCATGGCCGGCAAGGTCTTTCGCAGTCACTTCCAGCTTGGCCGTTCGCAGGCCAGGGCCATCCTCGACGGGGCCTTCGCCAGGGCGCGTGATGCCGGAATGGAGCCTCTCACCCTGGTGGTGCTCGACGGTGGCGGTCACGTCGTCGCCGCCGAGCGCGAGGACGGCTGTGCCCCGCTGCGCTTTCCGGTGGCCCAGGGCAAGGCCTTCGCCGCCCTGGGGAACGGCATCGCCAGCGGTGTGGTGGGGGAGCGCAATGTCGAGCGTCCTGCCTTTCTGGCCAGCGTGGCCGCGGCCTCGGCGGGGCACTTCGTGCCGGTGGCCGGCGGGGTTCCGATACTCGACGATGAAGGGCAGGTGATCGGCGCCGTCGGGGCCAGCGGGGCAAGCTCCGGCGAGGATGAGGCGGCCGCGATCGCCGGCATAGAGGCCGCCGGTCTCGCCTGGGGGCGTGAGCCGGAATGAGAGGCACCTTTCTCTCTCGCGGTGGCTCTCCGCTGGTATGGAACGACTAAAGTTCAATATCTGATTATGAATTTTGAATTCAAATTGAATCGGTGAGGCATGGCGGCCACCGCATAGCGACAACACCACAATCCGGGTGCCCGCCACTGCTGGAAGTTGCCGGGGCGAGCTCGGCTCACCGGCAAGACGCGTACAACAACAAGCCAGCACCGGAGTATCCCATGAAAGTGATCAAGACAGCCTTCGCCGTCACTGCCCTGGCGGCCGCCATGGCGCCTGGCCTGGGCATGGCGCAGACCGAGTTGCAGTTCGGCCACGTCGGCAACCCCGGGTCGTTGTTCGATGCCTCCGCCACGGAGTTTGCCAAGCGCGCCAACGAGCGGCTGGGCGATGACTATGAGGTGGAGGTCTACGGCTCGAGCCAGCTGGGTGGCGACAGCTCCATGATGCAGAAGCTCAAGCTCGGCCAGCTCACCTTCACGCTGCCCTCCACCGTGATGTCCTCGGTGGTCGACGAGTTCGGCCTGTTCGAGATGCCCTACCTGATCAAGGACCGGGAGCACATGAAGCGGGTCATCGAGGAGGTGCTCGAGCCGGAGCTCTATCCGCTGGTGGAGGAGGAGGGCTACAAGATCCTCGCCGTCTGGGAGAACGGCTTCCGCCAGATCACCAATAATGTTCGACCCATCAACACGCCGGAGGACCTGGATGGCCTCAAGCTGCGCACCCCCAAGGGGAAGTGGCGCGTGCGCATGTTCGAGGAGTACGGCGCCAACCCGTCACCCATGGCCCTCTCGGAAGTGTTCACGGCGCTGCAGACCGGCACCATGGATGGCCAGGAGAACCCCCTGGTGCAGATCTACTCCCAGAAGTTCCAGGAGGTCCAGGACTACCTGTCGCTGACCGGCCACGTCTACACGCCGGCCTACGTGGTGGTCTCCAGGAGCCACTGGGAGGACCTGCCGGAAGAGGTGCGTGAGGTCCTGGAGGAGACCGCCCAGGAGGTTCAGGACTTCGTCTACGAGACGGCCGCCCGGCAGGACGAGGAACTTCTCGGCGAGATGGAAGCCGCCGGGATGGAGGTCAACGAGGCCGACAAGCAGGCCTTCATCGACGCCAGCGGTCCTGTCTATGAGCTCTTCGGCGAGGAAGTGGAAGGCGGCAGCGATCTGATCGATCGCGTGCTGGAGCTCGGCAAGGGGGAGTGATCCTCCCGTCAGGCCGAGCTTCCTGACCGCCCCCCATGGGGGCGGTCCTTCCCTGACTCGACGGAGTAGCGACTTCATGTCTCTCGCGAGATTACGATTCGGCTTCGAGTGGTTGCTCGAGGTCATCACCATGCTGCTGGTGGTGTCGCTGGCAGTCGTCGTGCTGCTCGGCGTCACCTTCCGCTTTGCCGGCAATTCCCTCAGCTGGTACGACGAGGTGGCCGCCGTGATGCTGGCCTGGGTGACCTACTACGGCGCCGCCCTCGCCGCCCTCAAGCGTGCCCATATCAGCGTGCCTGGCCTCGTCTATTCGCGGCCACGTGCCGTGCGCGTGACGCTGGTGGTGATCGGCGAGGCCATCATCATCACCTTCTTCGTGATGCTTGCCGTCTATGGCGTGCAGGTCATCCAGATCCTCGGCGGGTCCACCCTGGTCAGCGTGCCGATCCCGATCGCCGTCACCCAGTCGACCATTCCCATCGGTGCCGCGCTCTACGTCATCGCCGAGCTGGTCAACCTGCCCACCATCCTGCGCGAAGCCTGGCATGGCAAGGCGCCGCCCTCGGAGCATGACATCGTGGAGGAAGCGCAATGACGACTGCCCTGATCCTCCTGGCCGGCCTGGCGATGATCTTCATCAATATCCCCATCGCCGTGGCGCTGGGCGCGGTGTCGCTGCTGGCCATGCTGGTGCTGCAGGGCCCGAACAGCCTGCTCAGCTTCCCCATCGTGATGTTCGATGGCTCGACCAAGTTCCCGCTGATCGCCATCCCGCTGTTCGTGCTGGCCGGGGCCATCATGAACACCGGCGGCATCTCCCGGCGGCTGATCGACTTCGCCTCGGCGCTGCTCGGCTTCATCCGCGGCGGGCTGGCGATGGTCAACATCGGCACCTCGCTGTTCTTCGCCGAGATCTCGGGCTCGGCGGTGGCCGACGTCGCCGCCCTCGGCTCCATCCTGATGCCGGCGATGAAGAAGAAGGGCTATCCGGCGGACTTCACCGCGGCGATCACCTCCTCCTCGGCGTCGCTGGCGATCATCATCCCGCCTTCCATCCCGATGATCCTGTATGCCGCCATGGCCGACACCTCGGTGGTGCAGCTGTTCGTGGCCGGCATCGTGCCGGGGCTGCTCGGCGGGTTGTCGATGATGGCGCTCGCCTGGTTCTTCGCCGTCCGCTACAAGTACCCGGTCGAGGAAGCCTTCCAGCTCAAGCGAGTCTGGGCCACCTTCAAGGCGGCGGGCCTCGCCTTCCTGCTGCCGCTGATCATCCTCGGGGGCATCTTCGGTGGCTTCATGACCGCCACCGAAGGCGCCGCCCTGGCGGTGGTCGCGGCGCTGCTGATCAGCTTCCGCTACGGCGAGCTGCGCTGGAGTACGCTGCGCGGCGCCATGGTCGAGGGCGGCGTCCAGACCGCCGTGGTCATGCTGCTGGTGGCGAGCTCCGCCCTGCTGGGGGACTTCCTCACCCGGGCCCAGCTGCCCCAGACCCTGGCCGCCGTGATCGGCGACTTCACCAGCAACAAGTACATGGTGCTGGCGCTGCTCAACGTCTTCCTGCTGGCGATCGGCATGATCCTGCACTCGGCGGCGGCGATCATCCTCACCGTGCCCATCGTCATGCCGCTGGTGATGATGGTCGGCATCGACCCGGTGCACTTCGGCATGATCGTCACCCTGAACCTGGCCATCGGCCAGCAGACGCCCCCGGTGGCCAGCGTGCTGATGACGGCCTGCTCGGTGGCCAAGGCTGACATCTGGGACGTGGCCAAGGCCAATGTGCCCTTCATGATCCTGCTGTTCGTGCTGCTGATGCTGGTCACCTACGTGCCGGTCGTGCCCATGGGCCTGGTGGAACTCTTCTACCGGTGATGCCGCCGACCCCCTGACGGGAGAAACATGATGAGCGACGAATCCGTGATCCTGCGGCGCGAAGGCGGTATCGCCTGGATCGGCTTCAATCGCCCGGCGAGCCGCAATGCCATGACCTGGGAGATGTATGACGCCCTGGAAGCCTGCTGTGACCGGCTCGCCCAGGATGACGAGGTGGTGGCCGTCGTGCTGCATGGGATGGGAGGCGAGGCCTTCGTCGCCGGTACCGACATCGGCCAGTTCACGCACTTCGACGCCCCCGAGGATGCCACCGGCTACGAGCGGCGCATCGACCGGGTGGTGGGCAAGCTCGAGGCACTGCCCAGGCCCACCATCGCCCTGATCGAGGGGGCCTGCGTGGGGGGCGGGGCAGCCCTGGCGCTGGTCTGCGACTTTCGCTACTGCACGCCCAGCATGAAGTTCGGCGTGCCCATCGCGCGCACGCTCGGCAATACCCTGTCGATGAGCAACGTCTCGCGGATGGTCGACATGGTCGGCGTGGCCCGCACCAAGGAGGCACTGATGATGGCCAGGCTGTTCGGGGCCGAGGAGGCGGCCCAGGCGGGGCTGGTCAATGCCGTGTTCGACGCCGAGGTGATCCATGAGGAGGTGGCGGTCATCGCCGCCGAATTCGCCCGGCGCGCCCCGCTCACCGTCCAGGCCAGCAAGGCGCTGGTGGGGCGGGTGCTCGCCGAGCGTCGTCCTGCCCCCGAGGCCGGGGACGACTGGGTCACCGCCTGCTACATGAGCGACGACTTCAAGGCGGCGGTGAACCGGTTCGTCCACAAGACGCCCTTCGAGTGGCGCGGCCGCTAGCATGAACGACAGCAATGGAGGGAGCATAGCGATGCTGCCACTGCAGAACCTCAAGGTCCTCGACATCTCCCAGATCATGGCCGGCCCCTACTGCACCATGGTGCTGGCCGACATGGGCGCGGAGGTGATCAAGGTCGAGAAGCTCAACGGCGGCGATGACAGCCGCCAGATGGGCCCCTACGTCAACGACGAGTCGACCTGCTTCTCGCAGATCAACCGCAACAAGAAGAGCATCTCGCTCAACCTCAAGGACGACCGGGCCCGGGAGATCTTCTACCGCCTGGCCCGGGACGCCGACGTCATCGTCGAGAACTACCGCACCGGGGTGACCCAGTCGCTGAAGATCGACTACGACACCATCAAGGCGATCAACCCGGGCATCGTCTACTGCTCGATCTCCGGCTACGGCCAGACCGGGCCCTACCGGCACAAGGGGGGCTTCGACCTGGTCGCCCAGGGCATGACCGGGCTGATGTCGATGACCGGCGAGCCGGGGCGTCGGCCGCTCAAGACCGGCATCGCCGTCTACGACATCGGCGCCGGCCTGACCGCCACCTACTCGATCCTCGCCGCCGTCATCCACCAGATGAACACCGGTGAGGGCCAGCATATCGACATCGCCATCACCGAGTGTGGCCTGCCCTGGTTCACCTGGGAGGCGGCGGCCTATTTCGCCGAGGGCCGGGTGCCCGAGCCGACCGGCTGGCGCCATCGGGTCTCGGCGCCCTACCAGGCGATCAAGGCTCGAGACGGCTACCTGATGCTGGGCTGCGCCAACCAGCGGACCTGGGAGCGGTTCGCCCGGGACGTGCTGGAGCGCGAGGACCTGATGGAAGACCCTCGCTTCCTGACCAATCACGACCGAGGCCAGCACGTCGAGGAACTCGAGGCGCTGCTGGAGTCGATCATGGCCGAGCGCGACGTCGACGACTGGCTCGCGCGCTGCGACACGGCCGGGGTGCCCGCCGGGCCGATCAACGACTTCGCCCAGGCCATGAGCGACGAGCACTACCTGGCGCGCGGCATGGTGCAGGAAATGGACCACCCGACGATCGGCCGGATGAAGACCATCGGTTTCCCCAGCAAGTTCTCGCGTACCCCGTCGCAGATCCGTCAGCCGGCACCGCTGTTCGCCCAGCACACCGATGAAGTCCTCGGTGGCATGGGGCTGTCTGCCGAGGAGCTCGAGACCCTGAGGGCCGAGGGCTGCATCAAGTAGGCGCCTTTTCGAGAGATGAATTGCATTCATTATCCAAGAACAAGATGCACGGAGATTTCCCCATGCTGAACCTCGACTTCCACCCCTCCGGTCGCCACTTCCTGCAGATTCCCGGCCCCTCCCCGGTGCCGGATCGCATCCTGCGCGCCATGAGCCTTCCGACCATCGACCACCGGGGCCCGGAATTCGGCGCCCTGGGCCGCGAACTGCTGGCCAAGGTCAAGAAGGTCTTCAAGACCGACAACCCGGTGATCATCTACCCGGCGTCGGGGACCGGCGCCTGGGAGGCGGCACTCGCCAATACCCTCTCGCCGGGCGACGAGGTGCTGATGTTCGAGACCGGCCACTTCGCCACCCTGTGGCACAGGATGGCCACCCGCCTGGGCCTGGCGCCCGAGTTCATCGGCCTGCCGGGCTACGAGGGCTGGCGCCACGGCGTGCAGGCCGACATGATCGAGGCGCGCCTGAGGGAAGACACCGGGCACAGGCTCAAGGCGGTCTGCGTGGTGCACAACGAGACCTCCACCGGGGTGACCAGCGACATCGCCGCGGTACGCCGCGCCATCGACGCCGCCGGGCACCCGGCGCTGCTGCTGGTCGATACCATCTCGGGGCTGGCCAGTGCCGACTACCGCCACGACGAGTGGGGGGTGGACGTCACCATCTCCGGCTCCCAGAAGGGCTTGATGCTGCCCCCGGGGATCAGCTTCAACGCGGTCTCCGACAAGGCCATCGAGGCGAGCCGCCACAACGCCATGCCGAAGAGCTTCTGGGCCTGGGACGAGATCCTCGAGGCCAACAAGAATGGCTACTGGCCCTATACCCCCAGCACCAACCTGCTCTACGGCCTCAACGAGTCGCTGGACATGCTGCTCGAGGAGGGGTTGGAGCACGTGCTGGCACGCCACCAGCGCTGGGCCGCCGGCGTGCGCACGGCGGTCGAGGCCTGGGGGCTGGAGATCCAGTGCCAGGACCCGACCCTCTACTCGCCGGTGCTCACCGGGGTGGTGATGCCCGAGGGCACCGACGCCGACGCGGTGCGCAAGATCATCCATGAGCGCTTCGACCTCTCGCTGGGCACGGGGCTCGGCAAGGCCAAGGGCAAGATGTTCCGCATCGGCCACCTGGGCGACTGCAACGACCTGACCCTGATCGCCACCCTGGGCGGCTGCGAGGCGGGCCTGAAGCTGGCGGGCGTGCCATTGAAGGGCAGCGGCGTGGCGGCCGCGCTGGACTACTTCGCCGGCCAGCCCCTCGAGGCCGCCCACTGACCATCGGCAGTGCCACGCATGGCGGAGGAAGATCCCATGACGTCCCTGAAGGACAATTCCCGGGCCGGCAGGGCCCCGGATGCCCGGATCAAGCCGGTGACCGAGCTGGCGGCCCGGCTGTCACGCGAGCTCGAGGGCGAGGTGCTGTTCGACGACGCCTCCCGGGGCCGCTACTCGACGGATGCCTCGATCTACCAGGTCACCCCGGTGGGCGTGGCGATTCCGCGCCATCAGCGTGACCTGGCGCTGGCGCTGGAGATCGCCCGGGACGCCGGGGTGCCGGTTCTGGCGCGCGGCGCCGGCACCAGCCAGTGCGGCCAGACGGTGGGTGAGGCGCTGGTGATCGACAGCACCCGCTGGCTCGACGAGATCGTCGAGTTCGACCCCGAGGCGCGCACCGTGGTGGTCGAGCCCGGGATCGTGCTCGACCACCTCAACGCCTGGCTCAAGCCCCATGGCCTCTGGTACCCGGTGGACGTCTCCACCAGTGCCCAGTGCACCATCGGCGGCATGGCCGGGAACAACTCCTGTGGCTCGCGCTCGATCCGCTACGGCAACATGGTGCACAACGTGCTGGGCGTGGATGCGCTGCTGGCCGACGGCAGCGAGGGCCACTTCGGCTTCGTCGAGCAGTTGCCGGCCTCGGGGAGGGTGCGGGAACTGGCCGAGCGGGTGAAGGCCATCGCCGAGGGCGTGGCCCCCGAGATTCGCGAACACTTCCCCAAGGTGCTGCGCCGCGTCGGCGGCTACAACCTCGACCTCTTCGACTGCCAGAACCCCAAGCCCTATGACCCGGACGGGCGCGCCAACCTGGCCCACCTGCTGGTGGGCTCCGAGGGCACCCTCGCCGTGAGCCGCCGCATCACCCTGCGCCTCTCGCCGCTGCCCGAGCACAAGGTGCTCGGGGTGGTCAACTTCCCCACCTTCTACCAGGCGATGGACCTCACCCGGCACATCGTCACCCTGGACCCTTCCGCGGTGGAGCTGGTCGACCGCACCATGATCGAGCTGTCGCTGGAGAACCCGGCCTTCCGCCCGGTGATCGAGAAGGCACTGATCGGCAGGCCCGAGGCCGTGCTGCTGGTGGAGTTCGCCGGGGAGGAGCGCGAGGCCCAGCTCGCCTCGCTGGCGCGCCTCTCGGAGCTGATGGCCGACCTGGGCCTGCCGGAGAGCGTGGTGGAGATGCCCGAGGCCGCCGAGCAGAAGGCGCTGTGGAACGTGCGCAAGGCGGGGCTCAACATCATGATGAGCATGAAGGGGGACGGCAAGCCGGTCTCCTTCATCGAGGACTGCGCGGTGCCGCTGGAGCACCTGGCCGAGTACACCGATCGGCTGACCGAGGTGTTCCATCGTCATGGCACCGAAGGCACCTGGTACGCCCACGCCAGCGTAGGCACCCTCCACGTGCGGCCGATCCTCGACATGCGCCGCGACGGCGCCGAGAAGATGCGCGAGATCGCCGAGCAGGCCTCCGCCCTGGTGCGCGAGTACAAGGGCGCCTACTCCGGCGAGCACGGCGATGGCCTGTGCCGCGGCGAGTGGGTGGCCTGGCAGTTCGGCGAGACCGTCAACGATGCCTTCCGCGAGGTGAAGCGGCTCTTCGACCCCGAGAATCGTTTCAATCCGGGCAAGATCGTCGATACCCCGAGGATGGATGACGAGCGCTACTTCCGTTTTGCCTCCACCTACCGGACGATTCCGATGACGCCGGTGTTCGACTGGTCTCCCTGGAACGTCACCCGCGACCCGCTCTCCGGCGAGCAGGGCGAGCCCGGCAGCGCCGGCGACCCTACCCATGGCCTGGCCATGGCGGTGGAGATGTGCAACAACAACGGCCACTGCCGCAAGTTCGATGCTGGCACCATGTGCCCGAGCTATCGCATCACCCGCGACGAGCAGCATCTCACCCGCGGGCGCGCCAACACCCTGCGCCTGGTGCTCTCCGGCCAGCTCGGCGACGAGGGGCTGGCAAGCGACGACGTCAAGGAGGCGCTCGACCTCTGCGTCTCCTGCAAGGGCTGCAAGCGCGACTGCCCCACCGGCGTCGACATGGCCAAGTTCAAGATCGAGGCGCGTACCGCCCGGGCGAAGGCCAGGGGGCTGTCATGGCGAGACCGCATGGTCGGCGAGATGCCGCGCTATGCCCCCTGGGCCAGCCGATTCTCCGGCCTGCTGGGTGCCGTGGAGCGCGTGCCGCTGATCTCGCGCCGGGTCAAGACGGCCCTGGGGCTCGCGGTGCAGCGCGACTTCCCGCGCTTTCGCGGCAACTTCCTCGCCGAATCGCGGGGTGAGGTGGTCCAGGCCCCCCGCGAGGTGCTGCTCTTCGTCGATACCTTCAACAACTACCTGGAGGGCGAGAATGCCCGGGCGGCCAAGCGGGTGCTGGAGGCCGCCGGCTACCGGGTGCACCTCAACGTCAGGAAGGGCGAGCGGCCGCTGTGCTGCGGGCGCACCTACCTCTCCTCCGGGCAGTTCGACAAGGCCCGACTGGAGGCGCGTCGCACCCTGGACCACCTGATGCCCCATGTCAGGCGGGGCGTGGCGATTGTCGGGCTCGAGCCCTCATGCCTGCTGACCCTGCGCGACGAGTTCCTGCAGTATGGCTTCGGCAAGGAGGCCAGGGCCCTCTCCGAATCGGCCTTCCTGTTCGAGGAGTTCCTGGTCCGGGCGCGTGACGCCGGCGAGTTGCCGCTCGACCTCAAGCCGGTAGAGCACCCGCGCGCAATGCTGCATGGCCACTGCCACCAGAAGGCCTTCGATGCCTTGCGTCCGGTCGAGCAGGTGCTCTCCTGGATTCCCGGCCTCGAGGTAGAGACCATCGTCTCCTCCTGCTGCGGCATGGCCGGCAGCTTCGGCTACGAGGCGGAGCACTACGATGCCTCGATGAAGATGGCCGAGCTGTCGCTGCTGCCGGCGGTCCGCGAGGCCGCCGACGATGCCGTGCTGGTGGCCGACGGCACCAGCTGCCGCCACCAGATCCGCGACGGCAGTGGACGGGAGGCGATCCATGTGGCCCGGCTCCTCGAGCGGGCGCTGGCCTGAGTCCGCGGCCGACGGCGCCCTGCATCCAGGCCCGTCGGCCCCCTTTACCGACACCCGAACGAGGCGGTTGAGCATGATCGATCTGCGCAGCGACACCGTGACGCGGCCCACCCCGGCCATGCGCGAGGCCATGGCGCGGGCCGAGGTCGGCGATGACGTCTGGGGCGACGATCCCACGGTCGCCGTCCTCGAGGCCGCGGTGGCCGAACGGGCCGGCAAGGCCGCCGGACTCTTCTTCTCCTCGGGCACCCAGAGCAACCTGGCGGCCCTGCTGACGCACTGCCAGCGCGGCGACGATTTCATCGCCGGCCAGCTCGCGCATATCTACCGCGACGAGGGGGGCGGTGCCGCGGCCCTCGGCGGCATCCAGGCCCAGCCCATCGAGCATGACCCCGATGGCACCCTGCCCCTGGGCAAGGTGCAGGCCGCGATCAAGGGGGCGGACATCCACCATGCCCGGACGCGGTTGCTGGCCCTGGAGAACACCTTCCGCGGCCGGGTGCTGCCCGCCGACTACCGGGCCGAGGCCATTGCCCTGGCGCGCACCCATGGCCTGGCCACCCACCTGGACGGTGCCCGCCTGTTCAACGCGGCGGTGGCAAGCGACCGGCCCCTGGCGGACCTGTGCCAGGGCTTCGACTCGGTGTCGCTGTGCTTCTCCAAGGGGCTGGGGGCCCCGGTCGGCTCGGTGCTGGTGGGCGATGAGCCCTTCATCGCCCGGGCGCGTCGCTGGCGCAAGACCCTGGGCGGCGGCATGCGGCAGGTCGGCATCCTGGCGGCGGGGTGTCACCATGCCCTGGAGCATCACGTCGAGCGCCTGGCCGAGGATCACGCCCATGCCCGGAAACTGGCCGAGGGGTTGGCCGATATCGACGGGATCGCGGTGCAGGCCTGCGACACCAACATGGTATTCCTGACGGTGCCCGAGGCCGACGCCAGGGCACTGGGGTCGCACCTGGCGGCCCGGGGGATCCTGGCGGCCGTGGGCGCGACCACCCGCCTGGTCCTGCACCTGGACGTCGGCGACGACGACATCCCCGGCATCCTGGCCGCCTTCCGGAGCTTCGTGGCCCGCTCGGGGGCCTGAGTGGGCCATTGATCATTTAGAGGAGACCCCTTCCATGGCGATCTATCAGTACGGCGAGGACCGCCCTGCAATCGGTGACGACGTCTACGTGGCCGAGACGGCCGACGTGATCGGACGGGTCACCCTCAAGCGCAACGCCAGCATCTGGTACCAGGCGGTACTGCGCGGCGACACCGACCACCTCGAGGTCGGCGAAGGCAGCAATATCCAGGACGGGGCGGTGCTGCACGCCGACCCCGGCTACCCGCTGACCGTGGGCACGGGCGTGACCGTGGGGCACCAGGCCATGCTGCATGGCTGCACCATCGGCGACGGTAGCCTGGTGGGGATCCAGGCGGTGATCCTCAACGGGGCGGTGATCGGCAGGAACTGCCTGGTGGCCGCGGGGGCCGTGGTCAAGGAGGGGGCCAGCTTCCCCGACAATTCGCTGATCGTGGGGGCGCCGGCCAGGGTGGTGCGCGAGCTCTCCGAGGAGGCCATCGAGGGCCTGAGGAAGAATGCCGAGGGCTACGTGGAACGCGGCCGGCGTCATGCCACGGAACTCAAGCGGATCGACTGATTCTTGCGGCCTGGCCGGGCCTGATGGCTGCCCGGAAACGACACAGCCCCCACGGCCTGGCCGTGGGGGCTGTTGTCACTGAAGCGGATGGCGATCAGCCCAGGCGCAGCAGCGGGTCGCTGATCCCCAGCACATAGAAGGCCACCAGCCCGATGATCCCGGCAGCGATCAGGTAGTAGATCGTCGGCAGGATGGTCTTGCGGATGGTCTCGCCCTCGCGGCCCAGCAGGCCCACCGTGGCCGAGGCCGCCACCACGTTGTGGATGGCGATCATGTTGCCCGCCGCGGCGCCCACGGCCTGCAGCGCCACCATGAAGGCGGTGGAGAGGCCGAGCTGCTGGGCGACGTTGAACTGGAAGTCGGAGAGCATCAGGTTGGAGACGGTGTTGGAGCCGGCGATGAAGGCGCCCAGGGCACCCACGGCCGGGGCGAAGAACGGGTAGACCCCGCCCACGCTGTCGGCCACGAGCTGGGCCATGGCCACCGGCATGGAGACCAGGTCGGCGGCATTGACGCCGGAGTTGATCAGGATACGCACCATGGGGATGGTGAAGATCAGCACGAAACCGGCGCCGAAGATGGTGCGGGTGGACTCGCCGAAGGCTGCCTTGAGCTCGCCGAGGCGCATGCGATGCAGCAGGGCGGTGAGCAGCACCACCATCAGCAGGATTCCGCCGGGCAGGTAGAGCGGCTGGATGCTGCCGGAGACGCCCGCCTCGCCGAGGATGTTGTTCCAGCTGAAGGCGAATGAGGTCAGGGCGTTCTTGAACGGCTCGATGGTGCGCGAGGCGACCAGGATCACCGCCAGCAGCACGTAGGGGACCCAGCCCATCAGGGTGGAGATAGGCGCCTTGCCGGTGACGTCATCCAGCTTGATCTCGAGCTTGCCGATCCAGGCATCGGGCCAGGAGGTACTCTCCGGGAAGTCCCAGGTGTCCTTGGGGATCAGGAAGCCGCGGCGGGCGGCCGGCACGACGATGGCCAGGCCGACCATGGCGCCGATCATCGACGGGAACTCCGGCCCCAGCAGCACCCCGGCCAGCATGTAGGGCACCACGAAACAGATGCCGGCGAAGATGGCGAAGGGGGCGATGGAGAGGCCCTCCTTCCAGGAGCGGTTGGCGCCGAAGAAGCGCACCATGATCACCACCATGATCAGCGGCATCAGGATGCCGACGATGCCGTGGATCACCGCGACCTCACCGGCGATCAGGCGGAAGTACTCCATCCACCCGGCGCCGCCGGCCTCCAGGGTCTCGGTGATGCCGATGCGGTCCAGGCCGCCGGTGACCCCCACCACGATCGGGGTGCCCACGGCGCCGAAGGAGACCGGGGTGGACTGGATCATCATGCCCACCACCACGGCGGCCAGCGCCGGGAAGCCCAGCGCCACCATCAGCGGGGCGGCCACGGCGGCGGGGGTGCCGAAGCCGGAAGCGCCCTCGATGAAGCAGCCGAACAGCCAGGCGACGATGATCGCCTGGACGCGACGATCCGGGCTGATCCCCGAGAAGCCGTTGCGGATGGCCTTGATCCCCCCCGAGTGCTTCAGGGTGTTGAGCAGCAGGATGGCGCCGAAGATGATCCACAGGATCGCCACCGTCAGGATCAGGCCCTGCAGGGTCGAGGCCACCACCCGGGAGAAGGTCATCTCCCAGGCGAGCAGCCCGATCAGCGCGGTGACCACGAAGACCACCGGCATGGCGGTCCTGGCGGGCATGCGAAAGCCGATCAGCAGCACACCGGCCAGTACCAGGGGCACGAAGGCGAGCAGCGCGAGTATCGTTTCGTTCATGGAGGGGTTCCTTTCGCGTTGGAACGGTTGGTCGTGGAGCCTCCCCGACCGAGCGGGGCATGAAGAAGGCGCACCTTAAGCGCAGGCGTCCGGCTTGGCCATTGCTGGTTAACTGGTATGACCAATCCTGGAGGAGACCGGAATACAACAGGGTTTTCTGAAATAGTCGATGATTCAGAGGCTTCCGCGGCAAGCCGGCAGGCGGATTCCTCTCCCTCCCGCGCGGGATCTTAGACTAATGGACAAGTCGCCGTCGCCGGGCGACACGCCTGCGACGGCGTGGCGGTGTCCGGCAAAGGCTGGCACTATCGGACCATACCCATGACCGGATACCAGGAGGCGGCATGACACGAGTGCTCTACGATCTCTGCGGCATCGATGAGGGGCTGCGCTTCTCGCCCTACTGCTGGCGCGTGCGCTATGCCCTGGCCCACAAGGGGCTGGAGGTCGAGACGCGGCCCTGGCGCTTCTCCGAGAAGCAGGCCCTGGCCTTCGCCGACCATGACAAGGTGCCGGTACTGGTCGACGGCGACGAGGTAGTCACCGACAGCTACGAGATCCTGCGCTACCTCGACCGCACCTATCCCGAGGCGCCGCTGCTGGGCGAGGGGCTGGCCGAGGCGCGTGGGCGCTTCTTCAAGCACTATGCCGAGCGTTCGCTGGCCCCGGCGATGATACGCACCATCATCATGGACCTGCTCAACGCCATCCATCCCGACGACCGGGCCTACTTCCGCGATACCCGCGAGAAGCGCTTCGGACGCACCCTCGAGGAGTTCCACTCCCCGGCCAAGGGCCTGGCCCAGCTGGATACGGCCCTGGAACCGCTTCGCGGCCAACTGAAGGAGGCCGACTTCCTCGACGGCGAGGCCCCGGCAGGCGCCGATTACCTGGTCTTCGGCAGCTTCATGTGGGCACGCTGCGTCTCCAGTGCCGACCTGGTGTCCAACGCCGACCCGGTCCATGGCTGGCTCGAGCGCATGCTTGACCAGCACGGCGGCCTGGGGCGCAAGGCCCTGCGCATCACCGACATCGAGGGGGCCTATCGCTGAGGCGAAGGACCCGAGGAGCAGAGCGATGATCGATCTCTACTACTGGACGACTCCCAACGGGCACAAGGTCACGATCTTCCTGGAGGAGGCGGGACTCGAGTATGTCGTCAAGCCGGTCAATATCGGCCGTGGCGAGCAGTTTGCCGAGGAGTTCCTCGAGATCGCTCCCAACAACCGCATCCCGGCCATCGTCGACCGGGCGCCGGCGGACGGCGGCCAGCCCCTGGGCCTGTTCGAGTCGGGGGCGATCCTCGAGTACCTGGCCGACAAGACCGGCCGCTTCCTTCCCGGTGCCGGGCGCGAGCGCTATGTGGTACTGCAGTGGCTCTACTGGCAGATGGGCGGGCTGGGGCCCATGGCCGGTCAGTCCCATCACTTCCGCCACTATGCGCCGCAGACCATCGACTACGCCGTCGAGCGCTATGTCCGGGAAACCGCCCGTCTCTATGGGGTGCTGGATAGGCGCCTGCAGGACCACGACTACCTGGGGGGCGACGCCTACTCCATTGCCGACATGGCGACCTACCCCTGGGTGAGGTCCTGGGAGAAGCAGGGGCAGGACATCGAGGCGTTTCCCGAGGTCTTGCGCTGGATGCGGGCCATCGACGCACGCCCTGCGGTGCAGCGCGCCTATGCGCTGGTCGAGCGCGTCAACCCGAGCAACGGGGTGGAGATGGACGAGGAGGCGCGCCGGCACCTGTTCGGTGAGCGCTGAACGACACGCTTTCGTCCCTCACCATGACGCCCGGCCCCGGCCGGGCGTCATGGTTCATGGCCGACGGCATGGCGGAAGCCCCGCAATTCCCATTGGATGTTGCACCGCACAAAGAGGCCTGCTATGTTGCAATGCAGCACGGGGCGGCAGGCCCCGGAGTCCCACCACAGATGGAGGTGTTTCATGAGCAAGGCAACCACCCAGCAGGCCACCGAACAGTTCGAGTCCATGTTCGTGGCACCCGCACGCAGCTTCGGCGCCCTCAACCTCGACTACACCGAGAAGCTGGTCGCCGCCCAGTTCGACGCGGTGCGCGCCCTGACCGACATGGGCCTGGCCCAGGCCCGCGGCTGGCTGGACGTGCGTGACGCCGAGAGCCTCAAGTCGGTCGTGGAGTCCCAGCAGAAGGCCAGCCAGGACGTTGGCGAGCGCCTGCGCGGCGACGCCGAGAAGCTCATGAGCCTCAGCCAGGAGTACGTCCAGAAGAGCCAGAAGCTCGCCGAGGACGGCATCAAGGCGGCCACCACGGCAGCCAAGTAAGCTCCCTGGCCATCGAGCATGGCAAGCGCCGGCCCCGGCCGGCTTTCACGGGCCGTCACCCTCGGGTGGCGCCCGTGTTCTTTTTTGCGGGCCCGCTGACCGCCTCAGCCGTGCTCGCTGCCCAGCAGCGCGATGACCTCCTCGTCCTCCACCTGCCTGAAGTCGGCGAAGAACTGCCCCACGGCCTGAAAGTTCCAGGGCGTCTCCAGGCAGACCACCTCGTCGGCCAGCGCCTCGAGCCGTGCCACCGTATCCGGCGGCGCCGCCCCCATGGCGGCGATCAGCGTCTGCGGACCCCGTGATCTGAGGGTGCTCAGCGCCGCCGCCATGGTGGCGCCGGTGGCGCTGCCGTCATCCACCACCACCACGATGCGCCCCTTCGGGTCGATGGGGGCGCGCACCGGCGTATAGCGGCGGCGGCGCTCCTCGAGCAGGGCGCACTGCCGCTCCGTCTCGCGGGTCACCGCCTCCTCGCGGTAGTGCCGCGCCGCCTCCTCCAGCGCCACGCTGCCATCCTCGCTGACCGCGCCGATGGCATATTCGGGATTCCCCGGCGCCCCCAGCTTGCGTACCAGCACCACGTCGAGGTCGCCCTCCAGGGCGTCGGCGATCAGCCGTCCCATGGGCACTGCGCCCCGCGGGATGGCCAGGATCAGCGGATCGTGCCCCTTCAGGTGGGAGAGGCGTCGCGCGAGGCGCTCGGCGGCATCGAGTCGATCACGGAACATGACGGTGCTCCTCGTTGGGAAGACGTGTCTCCAGTGTAGGCCGCCCGGTACGCGGTGCGAAACGCGCTGCCGGCGGGGGTGTCGGGCTTTCTCCACCTTTATCGTGTTTAGTGGAAAATATTTCCGGTATACAAAATATTTGTGTAGTGTAGGACATGCTGCCCGGGCTGAGTGTCGTCAAGGCATCGCCGGCCATGCCCGACCATGACGGCGTACGACTTTGTGAGTAAGCGCATTCCAAAGTGTGCGACAGTGTGCCAGGGTTTCTTGTATACAAATAATGGCGACAATAAAAGCAGTGGTCTTACCCATGCAGACAAGCCCCCGCAACACCTCGATCTTCGATTTCCACGGCAAGCCACCGCTGGCCAAGGCCTTGCCGATCTCCCTCCAGCATGTCCTCGCCATGGTGGCCGGCGTCATCACGCCGCCCATCATCATCGCCGGCGTGGTGGGTGCGACGCCCGCCGAGAAGCTGCTGCTGATCCAGATCGCCGTGCTGGCCTCCGGGGTCTGCACGCTCTTCCACCTCTACGGTGTCTGGAAGTTCGGCGCGCGCCTGCCTGCCATCTTCGGGGTGGGCTTCGCCTATGTGCCGACGCTGATCGCCGTGGGCGGGCAGTTCGGCATCGAGGGCATCATCGGCGCCCAGTTGGTCGGCGGCATCACCATGATGGTGGTGGGCTACTTCATCCAGTACATCCGGCACCTCTTCCCGCCGGTGGTGGCGGGGACCGTGGTGCTGGTGATCGGCCTGTCACTCTACGACATCGCCATCCGCTACATGGCGGGCAGCGGCAACGTCGAGGCGCCGGGGTTCGGGGCGCCCATCAACTGGGCCGTCGGCCTGGTCACGCTGCTCACGGTACTGGTCGCCTCCCAGTTCGGCAGGGGGGTGGTCAAGCTGTCGGCCATCATGGTCGGCATCCTGGTGGGCTACCTGCTCTCGCTGGCCCTGGGCATGGTCAGCTTCGACTCCGTGGTCGAGGCGAAGTGGGTCGCGGTGCCGGAGGTGATGCCCTTCGAGATGGAGTTCCATGCCGCGGCCATCGTCTCCATGGTGGTGATCTGCGTGATCAACTCCGTGCAGACCATCGGCGACCTCTCCGCCACCACCGTGGGCGGAATGAACCGGGAACTGAGGACCAAGGAGCTGACCGGCGGGCTGCTGGGCAACGGCCTGACCACCGCCGCGAGCGCCTTCTTCGGGGCCCTGCCGACCTCCACCTTCAGCCAGAACGTGGGGATCGTGGCGATGACCAAGGTGATCAGCCGCTACGTGCTGGCCATCGCCGGCCTGTTCATGATCCTGGCCGGCCTGAGCCCCAAGTTCGGCGCCATCATGACCACCATTCCCTACCCGGTGCTGGGCGGGGCCACCATCATCGTCTTCGGGATGATCACCATGACCGGCATCCAGCTGCTCATCAAGGATGAGCTGTCGGCCCGCAACATGACGATCGTGGGGCTGGCGCTGGCGCTGAGCCTGGGCATCGCCCAGGTGCCGGCGGCGATCGAGCAGTTCCCGGCGATGCTCAGGAACCTGATCGGCGGGGCGCCCATCGTGGTGGCCGCCATCACCGCCTTCGTGCTCAATATCGTGCTGCCCCGCACCTCGCTGGCCGACGAGGCCCGGGAGCGCGAGGAGATCGCCAGGGCGGATGCCGAGGCCGCCGGACAGGCCGAGGCTGGCCCGCATGCCGGGAAGGTCGGCGCTGCCGAGCGGGAGAGTGCCGGGGCCGACCGTGCCGCGGGGGTCGCGCGGGGCGGCTGACCCGGGCGCGCCTTGTCCGCCCTGCCGGGTGGGGGAAGCCCCGCCCGGCACGCCAGCCAGCGAGCAGCCGAGATATCGGCTGCTCGCTGGCGTCAGGGGGTGTCGCGAGACGGCCCCGTAGCGGGCCGCCGGGGAGGGCGCTCATGCCGGAAGCGCGGCTCTCAGCCGAGACGGGCGTCCAGGCGGAAGCGGGCGATGCGGTTGATCTGCTCGATGGCGGTGCGGCGCTCCTCGGCCGGGTCGTTGGGCAGGCGCGCCTCGAAGGCGGCGAGGATGGCATGGCGGTCGCTGCCCTTGACGGCCATCACGAAGGGGAAGCCGAACTTTTCCTTGTAGGCGGCGTTGAGGCGCTCGAAGCGGGCCAGCTCCTCGGGCGTGCACTGGTCGAGGCCGGCGCCGGCCTGCTCGCGGGTGGAGTCGTCGGTCAGCTCGCCGGCCACCGCCGCCTTGCCGGCGAGGTCCGGGTGGGCACGGATCACCTCGAGCTGGCGGTCGGGGCTCGCCTCGCGCAGCACGCTCCCCATCACCTCGGCCAGCCCCTCTGGCGTGTCCTCGGCGGGGGAGAGGCCGTGCTGCCAGGCGAGCTCGGCGACCCAGGGGGAGTGTTCGTAGATATCCCCGTAGTGGGCCACGAAGGATTGCTGGTCGAGCTGGCTGGGGGGCGGGGTGAGGATCTTGTCGGTCATCCTGGGGCTCCTCTGCTTGGTGTGGCGGCCTGTTGGCGCACGGTGGCGAGCAGGCCGTGGCGGGGCAGTCGAGGGATCTCGAGGCTCCTGCCATAAAGTGTATACAAAAATATTTTGAAATGTACCCCAATAAAGGCTAAAACTGTCTTCACTAAGGATCTGATGAGGCCTGCCCGCCGAGGGCGGCGCCAGGCAGCGACCCACCCGATACGCAAAGGAGAACCCCATGGGATACCTGACCACGCATGTGCTGGACACCGCCCAGGGCCGCCCCGGCCAGGGCATCCGCATCGAGGTCTTCCGCCTCGAGGGCGAGACCCGCACCCGGCTCAAGGCGGTCGTCACCAACGATGACGGGCGCTGCGACGCCCCCCTCCTGGAGGGCGACGACTTCACCACCGGCGAGTACGAGCTGCTCTTCCATGCCGGCGACTACCTGCGCGCCCGGGGCGTCGAGGCCGATGAGCCGCGCTTCCTCGACGTGATCCCGCTGCGCTTCGGCGTGGCCGATGCCGGCCAGCACTACCATGTGCCGCTGCTGCTCTCGCCCTATGGCTACTCCACCTACCGCGGAAGCTGAGGGGCTTTCCCTCCCGATACGCCCATAACAAGACGCTCGACGAGGCCCCCCATGCAAGCCTACCTGCTGGATTTCACCAACTTCCTGCTGCGCTGGCTGCACGTCATCGCGGCCATCGCCTGGATCGGCGAGTCGATCTACTTCGTGATGCTGGACAACAGCCTGCGCACGCCCAAGGCCGCCGAGGACCGGGAGAAGGGCGTCTTCGGCGAGATGTGGGCGGTGCATGGCGGCGGCTTCTACCACAACCAGAAGTACGCCAGCGCCCCCGACAAGCTGCCCGAGGACCTGCACTGGTCGTTCTGGAAGGCCTATACCACCTGGCTCACCGGCTTCGGCCTGTTCGTGATCCTCTACATGGTCAACCCGAGCTTCTACCTGGTGAACCCGGGCAGTGACTGGGCCTGGGCGGCGAACATGAGCGGCTGGCAGGCCAATGTGGTGGCGCTGGCCTTCCTGCTGGCCGGCTGGGTGGTCTACAACGAGCTGTGCAAGCGCATCAGCCCCGACATGCAGCGCGACGGCCTGCTGAGCATCGCCGTGGCGGTGATGATGGTGGTGGTGGCCTACCTGAGCAGCCAGATCTTCTCGGGGCGTGCCGCCTTCCTGCTCACCGGCGCGGTGATGGCCACCGCCATGTCGGCCAACGTCTTCTTCTGGATCATCCCCGGCCAGCGCCGCATGGTGAAGGCGATGAAGGCCGGCGAGACGCCGAATCCCCTGGACGGCAAGCGCGGCAAGCAGCGCTCGGTGCACAACACCTACTTCACCCTGCCGGTGGTGCTGCTGATGATCAGCAACCACTACTCCTTCGCCTACTCCCATGAGCTGGCCTGGGTGATCATGTCGCTGTTCATCTTCGCCGGCGCCCTGATCCGCCAGTACTTCGTGCTGATGCACGCCGGCCACAAGCGCCCGGCCTATCCGGCGGCGGGGGTGGCCCTGCTCCTGGTGGCGTTCTGGATCGCGGCCCCCGCCGGCGGCGGCCAGGCCAATGCCACGGCGGCGGTGGCGCCCGACCTCGATGAGGTGCACGCGATCGTCGAGGCGCGCTGCGTGGCCTGCCATTCCCGCGAGCCGAGCCAGCCGGGCTTCAACGCGCCGCCGGCCGGCATGGCCTATGACACCCCCGAACAGCTCCGGGCCCAGCGGGCGAAGGTCAAGGAGGTGGTGGCGAGCGGCTACATGCCGCTGGGCAACATGACCGGGATGACCGACGAGGAGCGTGCGGTCATCGCCGCCTGGGAGGAGTGACCCGCGAAGTCGCCGGCACGGTCTCGATATGTATACAATGATCGCGCATGCCGGTGATGACCAGGGGAGGAGGGGACTCGATGAACCAGCGCCAGACGGTTGCCGAACGCGGCGGTGCGGGCCGGCCGGGCAAGAACGGGGACGGTGCCGAGCGCCACGAGGAGATCCACCGCTCGATCAGCGACGCCATCATCGAGCACCGCCTGCGGCCCGGGGCGCGCCTGCGCGAGGACGCCCTGGCCGAGGTCTTCGGCATCAGCCGCACCGGCATCCGCAAGATCCTCCAGCGCCTGGCCCTGGAGCAGCTGG